>NZ_JBMIRS010000215.1:0-61026 GCF_049198005.1 Paracidovorax sp. MALMAid1276
GGTTCGCGGCCGGTGAAGCCCATTTCCTAGGGGTGTTCTTCATAGTTGGGGCCCACGCAGTAGATGCGGTGCACCGGAAAACGCTCGCTCTGGCCCACCACGGGCACGCTGGCGACAGGGGCGGGGGGAAACACATAGCTCGGGGTCATGTCTGCTCGTCTTCTTTCAGCTGGGGGGGAGAGGGCCGCGGGGCCGGCACGCTGCCGTGCCGGTGGTGCGGGCCATTTCAGGGAGAACCGGGGGTTGCGGGCGCCCTGCGGCAGTGTGCCATGGCTGCAGGGCGCGTGCCGAGGGCCGCCTGCTGCGGGGCGCTACACTCGCGCCCATGGCACAGAGCTTCGATTTCCACAACACGCCAGGGCACCTGGTGCGCCGCGCCCACCAGCGCACCGTGGCGCTTTTCATGGAAGAAACCGCAGGGTTCGACGTGACGCCGGTGCAGTTCGCCATCCTGCACGAGCTGCTGGCCCGCCCAGGCGAAGACCAGGTCACGCTCGCGTCGCGCGTGGCGTTTGATGCCGCCACCTCGGGCTCGGTCATCGGGCGCCTGGAAAAACGCGGCTGGATCCGCCGCGAGCCCGACACCCGCGACCGCCGCCGCAAGCTTCTGTGGATCACCCCCGAGGGCGAGGTGGCCGCCCTGCAGATGCGCGACGCCGCGCAGCGTGTGCAGGAGCGCCTCACGGCCCCGCTGAACGCCCAGGAGCGGGAAGACCTGATGTCCATCCTCACCAAGGTGGTCTACCACCACAAGGACCCGGCGGGCACCCTGGGCGCCTGACGGGCTGAGAGGCTGAGCCGCACGGTGGCACACCGACCCAGGCTGCGGGGTGGTGCCGCAGTCCGTGAATTTTTCGTATCCACAAAGATTTGAGATTTGCCCATGCAGCTCTACAGCTACTTCCGTTCTTCGGCATCGTTTCGCGTGCGCATCGCACTGGCGCTCAAGGGCCTCAGCTTCGACTACAGGCCCGTGCATCTGGTGAAGGGCGAGCACAAGGCGCCGGGCTATGCCGAGCGCATCGGCGACTCGCTGGTGCCCACGCTGGTCACCGACGCAGGATCGGCGCTGTCGCAGTCGCTGGCCATCATCGAATACCTGGACGAAACCCACCCTACACCCGCGCTGCTGCCCACCACGCCTCTCGCCCGCGCCCGCGTGCGCGCACTGGCGCAAACGGTGGCCTGCGACGTGCACCCCATCGCCAACCTGCGCGTGCTGAAGTACCTGGTGCATGAGCTGAAGGTGGACGAAACCGCCAAGAACGCCTGGTACCACCACTGGGTGCGAAATGGGCTGGAGGTGCTGGAGCGCCAGCTGGCGCTGCTGGCCCGCGAGCGCGCTGCCCAGGGACTGGCACCGTCGGTGCTGTGCTGGGGCGACACGCCCACGCTGGCCGATTGCTGCCTGGTGCCGCAGATCTTCAACGCCCAGCGCTTCAACGTGAGCCTGGAGGGCCTGCCCCTCACCCTGGGCGCGTTCGACGCCTGCATGTCGCTGCCCGCGTTCCAGGCGGCGCAGCCCTCGGCCTGCCCGGACTTCGAAGCCTGACCGCCATGGCACACGCCGACTGGTGGGTGCCCGACTGGCCTGCGCCGCCGGGCGTGCACGCGCTGTGCACCACGCGCGCGGGCGGCCACAGCGCTGCCCCGTACGACAGCCTGAACCTGGGCACCCATGTGGGCGACGATGCCGAGGCCGTGCGCGCCAATCGCCAGGTGCTGCAGGCGGCGCTGCAAGCCCGCACGCCGGGCGCCCGCGCCACCTTCTTGAGCCAGGTGCACGGCGTGGGCGTGGCCGATCTCGACCTCCACACCCCCGACGGCACTGAGGCCGATGCCTGCACGACCCGCGTGGCAGGCGCGGTCTGCACCATCATGGTGGCCGACTGCCTGCCCGTGCTGCTCGCCCACCGATCGGGCGCCGTGGTGGCGGCGGCCCATGCAGGCTGGCGGGGCCTGGCAGGCCATGGCGGGCGGGGCGTGCTGGAATCGGTTTTTGAACGTTTTAGTGCCCTAGCGCTTGATGGACAAGCGTTGGCAGCTATCAAAAGTGAAGTTCCCGGCGGCACGCTGGCCTGGCTGGGCCCCTGTATCGGGCCGGAAGCGTTTGAGGTGGGTGAGGACGTGCGGGCAGCGTTCTGCAGCGTGGACCCGGGCGCGCAGTGCTGCTTTGTGCCCCGGCCCGGGCCAGCGGGCAAGTTTCTGTGCGATCTGGCGGGCCTTGCGCGCCGGCGGCTTCGGGCGCTGGGCATCACGCAGGTCTACGGCAACGACAGCACGGCGCCGTGGTGCACCGTGACCCAGGCTTCAACCTTCTTTTCGCACCGGCGCGACAGCGTCGCCCTCGGGGGCAGCGGCCGCTTCGCGGCCTGCATCTGGCGCGGTTGATGCCGAGCCGCCCGATGGGGCTTCCGTCGGGTTGTCTTCACGCAGCGCCGCCTGCTCGGCGTCGTAGGCTGCCTGCTCCTCGGCTTCACGCGCCTTGATCGCGCGCTTGCGCGACGGAGTGCCGAGGATGTAGACCAGGATGCCCATGGGCAGCAGCCCATACAGCGCAAACGTGATGATGGCCGCGAGCACCGTGCCCTGCGGGCTGGTCGCTTCGGCCACGGCCATCATCAGGGTGACATACGTCCACGCAATCACGATCAGGTACATTGGTTTGGGCCGTTGAAAAAGGGTGTGGGTGAGGAGATTCGGGAGGCTGTCAGGGGCAAGCCGTTGCCATGGCGGAGATGGTGGGCAACAATGGCCCTGAACCCAGGCCCCCGACGTTGCGAGCGATCAAACACAAGGAATAAAGAGCATGAATTCTGAGTCACCCTGGGCCCAAAGCGCTCAGCAGTTCCAGCAGATTGTCGAACAAAGCTGGTCACAGGCACTGCAGTCGTTCCAGTCCATGAACCTCGGCGCCCCGGTAGCGGCGGCGCCCGCGGTGCAACTCTCCCCCGCCAAGCTCAAGGCGCTGCAGGAGCAGTACCTCAGCGAGGCCCGGGCCTTGTGGGCCCAGGGCCTGCAGGGCACGCCCGAGGTCAAGGACAAGCGCTTTGCCGGCGAAGGCTGGGCCAGCAACCCGGTGGCCGCCTTCTCGGCGGCGGCCTATCTGCTCAACGCCCGCACCCTGATGGGGCTGGCCGACGCGGTGGAGGCCGACGAGAAAACCAAGGCCCGCATCCGCTTCGGCGTGGAGCAGTGGATGGCCGCCATGGCGCCCAGCAACTTCCTCGCCTTCAATGCCGAAGCCCAGAAAAAAGCCATCGAGACCAAGGGCGAAAGCATCGCCAAGGGCATGCAGAACCTGCTGCACGACATTTCGCAAGGCCATGTCTCCATGACGGACGAGAGCCTGTTCGAGGTGGGCCGCAATGTGGCCACCACCGAAGGCGCCGTGGTGTACGAGAACGAGCTGTTCCAGCTGCTCGAATACAAGCCCCTCACGGCCAAGGTGTACGAGCGGCCCTTTTTGCTGGTGCCGCCGTGCATCAACAAGTTCTACATCCTCGACCTGCAGCCCGAGAACTCGCTGATCCGCTATGCGGTGGAGCAGGGCCACCGCACCTTCGTGGTGAGCTGGCGCAACCCGCACGAAGACCTGGGCCACAAGACTTGGGACGACTACGTGGAAGACGGCGCCATGGCGGCCATCGACGTGGTGCAGAACATCACTGGCGCCGCGCAGATCAATGCGCTGGGCTTCTGCGTGGGCGGCACCATCCTGAGCAACGCGCTGGCCGTGCTGGCAGCGCGCGGCGACGAGCCCGTGGCCAGCGCCACCTTCCTCACCACGCTGATTGATTTCACCGACACCGGCATCCTCGACGTGTTCATCGACGAAGCCTTCGTCAAGTTCCGCGAGATGCAGATGGGCAAGGGTGGCCTGATGAAGGGGCAGGACCTGGCCTCGACCTTCAGCTTCCTGCGCCCCAACGACCTGGTGTGGAACTACGTGGTGGGCAACTACCTCAAGGGCGAAACGCCGCCGCCATTCGACCTGCTGTACTGGAACAGCGACAGTACCAATCTGCCCGGCCCGTTCTACGCCTGGTACCTGCGCAACTTCTATCTCGAAAACAACCTGGTGGAGCCCGGCAAACTCACGGTGTGCGGCGAGAAGCTCGACCTGAACGACCTGGACTTGCCGGTCTACATCTACGGCTCGCGCGAAGACCACATCGTGCCGGCCACGGCAGCCTACGCGTCCACCCAGGTGCTGCCGGGCAAGAAGCGCTTCGTGATGGGCGCCTCGGGCCACATTGCGGGCGTCATCAACCCACCCGCCAAGGGCAAGCGCAGCCACTGGACACGCGCCGACGGCAAATTTCCGGCCACGCTCGACCAGTGGCTCGAAGGCGCCACCGAGCACCCCGGCAGCTGGTGGACCGACTGGTCCGGCTGGCTCAAGAGCCACGCAGGCAAGCAGATTGCGGCGCCCAAAGCCTATGGCAAGGGCACCAAGTTCAAGGCCATCGAGCCGGCGCCTGGCAGCTACGTCAAGCAGAAATCGTGATACGCAAAAGTCCTGACTTTCAGCACTGCGAGAATCACCGAGCAACAACCCTCAACGACAAGGACACAACACCATGGAAGACATCGTCATCGTTTCGGCCGCCCGCACCGCTGTAGGCAAGTTTGGCGGCGCCCTGGCCAAGACGCCCGCCAGCGAACTGGGCGCCATCGTGATCCGCGAAGCCATCGCGCGCGCCGGGTTGTCGTCCGACCAGATCGGCGAGGTCATCATGGGCCAAGTGCTGACGGCCGGCGTGGGCCAGAACCCCGCGCGCCAGGCGTCCATGAAGGCCGGTGTCGCCAAGGAAACGCCTGCACTCACCATCAACGCCGTGTGCGGCTCGGGCCTGAAGGCCGTGATGCTGGCTGCGCAGGCCGTGGCCTGGGGCGACAGCGAGATCGTGGTGGCTGGCGGCCAGGAGAACATGAGCCTGGCGCCCCACGTGCTCAACGGCTCGCGCGATGGCCAGCGCATGGGCGACTGGAAGATGGTCGATTCCATGATCGTGGACGGCCTGTGGGACGTGTACAACCAATACCACATGGGCATCACGGCCGAGAACGTGGCCAAGCAGTACGGCATCACGCGCGACATGCAGGACGCGCTGGCCCTGGCCAGCCAGCAGAAGGCGGCCGCCGCGCAGGACGCCGGCAAGTTTGCCGACGAAATCGTGGGCGTGAGCCTGCCGCAGAAGAAGGGCGACCCCATCGTCTTCAACACCGACGAATACCTGAACCGCAAGACCAACGCTGATGCGCTGGCCGGCCTGCGCCCTGCGTTCGACAAGGCCGGCAGCGTGACGGCAGGCAACGCATCGGGCCTGAACGATGGCGCCGCAGCCGTGGTGGTGATGAGCGCCAAGAAGGCGGCCGCCCTGGGCCTCAAGCCCCTGGCCCGCATCGCGGCGTTCGGTACCAGCGGCCTGGACCCCGCCACCATGGGCATGGGCCCGGTGCCCGCCTCGCGCAAGGCCCTGCAGCGCGCGGGCTGGAATGCCGCCGACGTGGACCTGTTCGAGCTGAACGAGGCTTTTGCCGCCCAGGCCTGCGCCGTGAACAAGGAATTGGCCATTGACCCCGCCAAGGTCAACGTGAACGGCGGCGCCATCGCCATTGGTCACCCCATTGGCGCGTCCGGCTGCCGCATCCTGGTCACGCTGCTGCACGAAATGCAGCGCCGTGATGCCAAGAAGGGCCTGGCCGCTCTGTGCATCGGTGGCGGCATGGGGGTTTCGCTGGCTGTGGAGCGCTGATACCGCCTCGCCGCTGCCATGGCATCTGAAAGGCCGCGCCATCGCGCGGCCTTTCTTTTTCCGGGGCGCGACGCAGTGCCCGAAGCGCGGCAGCGTGCACCAAAAATGTGACGAATTGCGACCGCTTTCGTGCGTCAGGCGTGTGACGCAGGCCGATGCGCCAAAAACCAAACAGGTTCAGTGTTTACCTTCACCGCGCACCGGGATTTCTTGGGTAGAGTGGCGGTGAGCACATCACCCAAAAAAGGAGAAATCACATGAGCCAGAAAGTTGCATACGTCACCGGCGGCATGGGCGGCATCGGCACCGCCATCTGCCAGCGCCTGCACAAGGAGGGCTTCAAGGTCATCGCCGGCTGCGGCCCGACACGCGACCACGCCAAATGGATTGCCGAGCAGAAGGCCCAGGGCTTCACCTTCTACGCGTCGGTGGGCAATGTGGGCGACTGGGATTCCACGGTGGAGGCCTTCAGCAAGACCAAGGCCGAGCACGGCACCATCGACGTGCTGGTGAACAACGCCGGCATCACCCGCGACCGCATGTTCCTCAAGATGTCGCGCGAAGACTGGGACGCCGTCATCGAAACCAACCTCAACAGCATGTTCAACGTGACCAAGCAGGTGGTGGCGGACATGGTGGAAAAGGGCTGGGGCCGCATCATCAACATCAGCTCGGTCAATGGGGAGAAGGGTCAGGCCGGCCAGACGAACTATTCGGCCGCCAAGGCCGGCATGCACGGTTTTTCCATGGCTCTGGCGCAGGAGTTGGCCACCAAGGGCGTGACGGTGAACACCGTAAGCCCGGGCTACATCGGCACCGACATGGTCAAGGCGATCCGCCCTGACGTACTGGAGAAGATCGTCGCCACCGTGCCGGTGAAGCGCCTGGGCGAGCCCAGCGAGATCGCGTCCATCATCGCCTGGCTCGCATCGGAAGAGGGCGGCTATGCCACGGGCGCCGATTTCTCGGTCAACGGCGGCCTGCACATGGGCTGATTCCGCCCGTCAAAACCTGCAGCGCAGGCAACAAAAAACCCCGCAATGCGGGGTTTTTTGTTGAGAGGATCAAAAGTGGGAAGGGGCTGCCCGCAATGGGGAAGGGGCTGCCGCTCCTTCCGTCAGCAACGGGCCGGGGCGCGCTTACGGTCGCGTTCGTCTTCGGGCCAGGCGGACAAAATTGCAGTGGTGTTCATGTTGGAAAACTCCTGAGATGTACCCACAACGCAAGGCCGTGACCGCAGGTTGACGCTTCCTGCAAAAAAAATGCAACTGTTTGAACCCTGCTTTTGCTCCCAATTTTTGCTACAAATTCAGTAGCTATAGGTTATTTATGGACAAGCGTTGAGAGGCAAAAAGGCCAACAAAATTTACAGGGTTTTACATCTTCGGCCCAGCGCCGCCGCGGAAATTTCTTCGAGCGCCGAAGAAATTTCGAGCCACCGTTCTTCGAGCTGGGCGGTTTCGTCATTGCCGGCCTTGAGCCGTTTCCCGCAGTCTGCGATTTCCGCCGGGGGCAGGGGTTGCGCCAGCCGGGTTTCGAGTTGCGCGCGCTCGGCGGCAAGGGCCGCCAGGCGTTTGTCGATCTGCTCCAGTTCCTTCTTCAGCGGGCGGGTCTTTTCGGCCAGTGCCTGGCGCGACTGGGCCGCCTGCTTGCGCATTTCGCGCTGGTCGCCCTGCGGCGCCGCTTCGGGCACAGACGCCGGGGCGGGTGCAGCCGACGCAGCCGCCGCTGGCGCAGCGAGAGGCGCCGTGGCGGAGGCCTTGCTGGCCGCCAGATCTTCCTGTTCGGCCTGCCGGGCCTCCTCGCGCAGGCGGCGCGATTCTTCCAGCAGATACCGCTGGTAGTCGTCCAGGTCGCCATCGAACGGGCCCACCACGCCGCGGCCCACCATCCAGAAGTCCTCGCAGACCGAGCGCAGCAGCGCCCGGTCGTGGCTGACCAGCATGACGGTGCCGTCGAAGTCGTTGAGCGCCATGGCCAATGCCTCGCGGGTCGCCAGGTCCAGGTGGTTGGTCGGCTCGTCCAGCAGCAGCAGGTTGGGGCGCTGCCAGACGATCATGGCCAGCACCAGGCGGGCCTTTTCGCCGCCGCTCATGGTGCCCACGGCCTGCTTGACCATGTCGCCGGTGAAATTGAAGCTGCCCAGGTAGCTGCGCAGGTCCTGCTCGCGGCTGGGTTGCTTGGCGTCGGGACCCAGCTCCTTGGCCAGGCGGATCATGTGCTCCAGCGGGTTTTCGGCGGGCCGCAGCACGTCCAGTTCCTGCTGGGCAAAGTAGCCAATGTTCAGGCCCTTGCCTTCGGTGATGCTGCCGCCGAGCGCCTTCATGGTGCGTGCAATCGTCTTGACCAGCGTGGACTTGCCCTGGCCGTTGGCACCCAGGATACCGATGCGCTGGCCCGCCAGTACCGAGCGGTTGACGCCCGACAGGATGGTGGTGGGCGTGCCTTCTTCGTCCACGTAGCCGAACGAGGCATCGCTGATGGCGAGCATGGGGTTGGGCAGATTGGCCGGTTCCTTGAACTCGAAGGTGAATTCGGCCTCGGCCAGCACGGGGCCGATTTTTTCCATGCGTTCGAGCTGCTTGACCCGGCTTTGTGCCTGCTTGGCCTTGCTGGCCTTGGCCTTGAAGCGGTCGATGAACTTCTGCAGGTGGGCCATCTTTTCCTGTTGCTTGGCAAAGCTGGCCTGCTGCAATTCGAGCTGCTGGGCGCGCAGTTCCTCGAACTTGCTGTAGTTGCCGCCATAGCGGTTCAGCTCGCCTTGCTGGATCTGCAGGGTGACGTTGGTGATGGCGTCCAGAAACTCGCGATCGTGGCTGATCACGATCATGGTGCCCGCATAGCGCTTGAGCCAGGCTTCCAGCCAGACCAGGGCGTCCAAATCCAGGTGGTTGGTCGGCTCGTCCAGCAGCAGCAAATCGCTCGGGCACATCAGCGCGCGGGCCAGCTGCAGGCGCATGCGCCAGCCGCCCGAGAAGCTGTTGACCGGGTTGTCCAGCTCGCTCACGCGAAAGCCCAGGCCCAGGATCAGTGCCTGGGCGCGGGCCACGGCGTCGTGCGCACCGGCATCGTGCAGGTCGGAATAGGCATGCGCGATGGCCATGCCGTCGTCGCTGGCCTCGGCCTCGGCCAGTTGCTGCTGCACCTCGGCCAGGCGGGTGTCGCCCTCCAGCACGAAGTCGGTGGCCGACTGGTCGGTTTCGGGCATGTTCTGCGCCACCTCGGCCATGCGCCAACTCGACGGGATGTGAAAGTCGCCGCCGTCTTCGTGCAGCTTGCCGCTGAGCAGCGCAAACAGGCTGGATTTGCCCGCCCCGTTGCGGCCCACCAGGCCGACGTTTTCCCCGGGGTTAATGGTGGTGGAGACGCTGTCGAGCACGACCTTGGTGCCGCGTCGCAGGGTGACGTTCTTGAGGGTGATCATCCGGAATTCAGAAAAAGGCGCACCCGCCGGCACAGGGGCTCGCGGCGGGTGGCATGCAAAAAAACAAGGCGCCAGCAGAGTGGCGCAGGCCTCTATTGTGCCGTGGGTGGCGTCGTGGACGCGTTTTGCGCCGCCAGCGCCTGGCGGGTGACGAGCAGAACCTGGTCCTCACCCGCGCTGGTGTCGAGCCAGAAAACCGGCAGGTGGGGGAACGCCGCCTCGAAGTAGGCGCGCTCGTTGCCGATCTCCAGGATGATCACGGCGTCTTCGGTCATGCAGGCGGGGGCGGCGGCAAACAGCCGGCGCACGAAGTCCATGCCGTCCTGGCCGCCGGCCAGCGCCAGTTCGGGCTCCGCCAGGTACTCGCGGGGCAGGGCGGCCATGCTGGCGGCGTTGACGTAGGGCGGGTTGCACAGGATCAGATCCCAGGGGCCGGGGACATCGGCAAGCCCATCGGAGACCTGCAGCGCGATGCGGCCTTGCAGCCCGTGCTTGTCCACATTGATGCGGGCCACGGCCAGCGCGTCGGGTGAAATGTCGGCACCCGTCACCTGCACCTCGGGCCAGGCCATGGCCGCCAGCACGGCCAGGCTGCCGTTGCCGGTGCACAGGTCCAGCACCTGGTGGGTAGCGTCGCTCAAAAAGCCGTCCACGCTGCCGTCGGCCAGCAGCTCGGCAATGAAGCTGCGCGGCACGATGGCGCGCTCGTCCACATAGAACGGCACGCCCTGCAGCCAGGCCTCGCGCGTGAGGTAGGCGGCAGGTTTGCGGGTGGCGATACGTTCTTCAAAAAGTGTAGCTACCAGCGCTTGCTGGTCGGGCGCTACGGGCTGATTTGCTATCAAATCCAGGTCGCTGTCGAGCGGCAGGCCCAGGCGCCACAGCACCAGCCACGCGGCTTCGTCATGGGCGTTGGTGGTGCCATGGCCAAACGCCACACCGGCCGCAGACAGACACTGCGCGCCGGACTCGACCAGTGCGCCCACGGTGTCGCCCGTGGGGGATGCGAGCGGGGAGGTGCTCATGCGGCCGCCGTGGTGGCCGCTGCCAGGGCCTGCGCATGCAGGTTTTCCAGCGTGCGGCGGTAGATGTTCTTCAGCGGCTCGATGTCGGCCACCACCACATGCTCGTCGATCTTGTGGATGCTGGCGTTGGGCGGGCCCAGCTCGATCACCTGCGGGCAGACCTGTGCGATGAAGCGGCCATCGCTGGTGCCACCCGTGGTGGACAGCTCGGTGGTGATGCCGGTTTCTGCCGTGATGGCCTGCTGCACCGCGCTGACCAGATCGCCCGGCGTGGTCAGGAATGGCTGGCCGCCCAGCGTCCAGCGCAGGTCGTACTCCAGGCCGTGGCGGTCCAGCACCGCATGCACGCGCTGCTGCAGGCTCTCGGCCGTGGATTCGGTGGAGAAGCGGAAGTTGAAGTCGATCACCACCTCGCCCGGAATCACATTGGTGGCGCCGGTGCCCCCGTGCATGTTGCTGATCTGCCAGCTGGTGGGCGGGAAGAACGCGTTGCCGCGGTCCCATTCGGTGGCGGCCAGCTCGGCCAGCGCGGGCAGGGCCTGGTGGATGGGGTTGCGGGCGAGCTGCGGGTAGGCGATGTGGCCCTGGATGCCGCGCACACTGAGCTTGCCGCTCAGGGTGCCTCGGCGGCCGTTCTTGATCATGTCGCCGGTCTTTTCGACCGAGGTGGGTTCGCCCACGATGCAGTAGTGCAGCGGCTCGCCACGCGCCTTGAGCTGCTCGACCACCACCTTGGTGCCGTCGACCGAGGGGCCTTCCTCGTCGCTGGTCAGCAAAAAGGCGATGTGGATCAGCGGGTCTGGCGTGGCCGCGAGAAACTCCTCCACCGCCACCACGAACGCCGCGATCGAGGTCTTCATGTCGCTGGCACCCCGGCCGTAGAGCTTGCCGTCCTTGTGGGTGGGCACGAAGGGATCGCTGCTCCACTGTGCCAGCGGGCCGGTGGGCACCACATCGGTGTGGCCCGCAAACACTACCGTTTTGATAGCTATCTTTCCTTTGCCATCAAGCGCTGATGGCCTTTTTGCCCATAAGTTGCTGACGCGAAAATCCGCCGGGCCGCTGTCGAGCCGCTCGCACGCAAACCCGAGCGGTGCCAGCCGCCCCGCCAGCAGGTCGAGGCAGCCCGCGTCCTCGGGGGTGATGGAGGGCAGGGAGATCAGCTGTTCGGCAAGGTGCAGGGTGCGGGACATCGGGGCGCGGGCGAAAAAGGGGGATGACATTCAAACAATCAGTTGCCAAGGGCGCGGCCTTAAAAACTGGCGTGGCCAAGGCGAGAGACGCCTAGCAAGGGGCGCCTCGCAGCGAAGGCGTCGTCCCCCAGCGGGGGAAGGCGCCGAAGGCGACTCAGGGGGGTCACACTGCAGGTTTCACATCCAGCACGATTTCGGTGAACGAAGGCGCATCGTCTGGCGTGTCCCGTGCTTCCTTCTGCGCTTTGGCGGCGTTGGCCGCCAGCGAGAAGTCGTTCTGCAGGCGCCACATCAGGTTGGTGGGCGAGTCGGCATAGGCCAAGCCTTCCTTGCGGTCGATCTTCTCGTCCATGATGAGCTTGGCCAGGGCTTCTTCAAACGTCTGCGAGCCTTCGGCCATGGACTTTTCCATGGCCTCTTTCACGCCCGAGAAGTCGCCTTTTTCGATCAGGTCGGATACCAGCTTGGTGTTGAGCATCACCTCCACCGCGGGGGTGCGCCGGCCGTCCAGCGTGCGCACCAGGCGCTGCGAGATGATGGCCTTCATCGCGGAGGCCAGGTCGCCCAGCAGCGTGGGGCGCACCTCCACGGGGTAGAACGACAGAATGCGGTTGAGCGCGTGGTAGCTGTTGTTGCCGTGCAGCGTGGCCAGGCAGAGATGGCCGGATTGCGCGTAGGCAATGGCGGCCGACATGGTTTCGCGGTCGCGGATCTCGCCGATCAGGATCACGTCCGGCGCCTGTCGCAACGCATTCTTGAGCGCGATCTGCAGCGACTGCGTGTCGCTGCCGATTTCGCGCTGGTTGACGATGGACTTCTTGTTCCTGAACTGGTATTCGACCGGATCCTCGATGGTGAGGATGTGGCCGGTCAGCGACTCGTTGCGCGTGTCGATCATGGACGCGAGCGACGTGCTCTTGCCCGAGCCGGTGGCCCCCACCATCAGGATGAGGCCGCGCTTTTCCATGATCAGGTCGCGCATGGTGGCCGGCAGGCCCAGCGAGTCGAACTCCGGGATTTGCTGCGAGATGAAGCGGATCACCACCGCGTAGCTGCCGCGCTGGCGCATGGCGCTGACGCGAAACCGCCCCACGCCATTGAGCGGCACACCCATGTTCAGCTCGCCGGTCTCTTCCAGCTCTTCGATGCGGTCGGGCGGGACCACCTCGGAGAGCAGGTTGCGCGGGGCGTCGGGCGGCAGGATCTGGTTGTTGATCGGCACGCACTCGCCGTTGATCTTGATCAGCGCCGGGGCATTGGCCGACAGGTAGACATCCGATGCCTTCTTTTCGCTCATCAGGCGAAGAATCCGCTCCATCGTGCTCATGGTGTTCCCCTCTTGTTGTCGGTCGGTCGGTCGGACAGTCGGTCGGTGCGGCGGCGATCAACGGCGGCGCAGTTCTCAGTCGCGCAGCAGGTCGTTGATGCTGGTCTTGGAGCGCGTCTGCGCGTCGACCTGTTTGACGATGATGGCGGCGTACATGCTGTAGGGCGCGCCATTGGCGGCCGTCTTGGGCAAATTGCCGCTGACCACCACCGAGCCCGCAGGCACGCGGCCGTAGCTGATTTCACCCGTGGCGCGGTTGAAGATGGGGGTGCTCTGGCCGATGTACACGCCCATGCCCAGCACGGCGTTTTCTTCGATCACCACGCCTTCAACGACCTCGGAGCGCGCGCCGATGAAGCAGTTGTCTTCGATGATGGTGGGGCCGGCCTGCAGAGGCTCCAGCACACCGCCAATGCCCACACCGCCCGACAGGTGCACGCCCGCGCCGATCTGCGCGCAGGAACCCACGGTGGCCCAGGTGTCCACCATGGTGCCTTCGCCCACATAGGCGCCGATGTTCACGTACGAGGGCATCAGGATCGCGCCCTTGGCGATGAAGCTGCCGCGGCGCGCCACGGCCGGGGGCACCACGCGCACGCCGGTGGCCTTCATCTCGTCCTCGGACAGGTGGGCGAACTTGGTCTGCACCTTGTCAAAAAAGCCGAGGTCGCCAGCCTTCACGAGCTCGTTGTCCTTCAGGCGGAAGGACAGCAGCACCGCCTTCTTGATCCACTGGTGCACGGTCCACTGACCCACACCCTCGCGGGTGGCCACGCGCAGCTGGCCGTTGTTCAGCTCGGCGATCACGTGCTCGACAGCGTCCTGGATCTCCTTGGGGGCGGCAGCGGGCGAGAGGCTGGCGCGGTTGTCCCAGGCGTTGTCGATGATGGTTTGGAGTTGTTGGGTCATGTTGCTTGCAAGGGTCTGTCTTACTGGCGGGCAGTACGGGATTGAATGAATTGCACGATGCGCAGTGCGGCCTCCACGCACTCTTCGGCTTCGGCCACCAGGGCCATGCGCACGCGCTGGGCACCGGGGTTGCTGCCTCCGGCCTCACGGGCCAGGTAGCTGCCCGGCAGCACCGTCACATTGTATTGAGCCAGAAGGGCCCGCGCGAACTCGGCATCGGTCATGCCCAGCGCATCGGGCACCTTGGCCCAGAGGTAAAAACCGGCGTCGGGCAGCGCCACGTCCATCACACCCGCCAGCAGCGGGGTGACCTGCGCAAACTTCTTGCGGTAGAGCGTGCGGTTTTCCGCCACATGCTTCTCATCGCCCCAGGCGGCGATGCTGGCGGCCTGCACGACGGGGCTCATGGCGCTGCCGTGGTACGTGCGGTAGAGCAAGAACGCCTTGATCAGGCCGGCGTCGCCCGCGACAAAACCGCTGCGCAGGCCGGGCACGTTGCTGCGCTTGGACAGGCTGGTGAACGCGATGAGGTTGCGGTAGTCGCCCCGGCCGAGCTTGTGGGCCGCCTGCAGGCCGCCCAGCGGCGGCTCGTCGCGGAAGTAGATCTCGCTGTAGCACTCGTCCGAGGCGATCACGAAGCCGTAGCGGTCGCTCAGCTCGAACAGTCTTTTCCACTCGCTGAGCGGCATCACTGCGCCGGTGGGGTTGCCCGGAGAGCAGACGAACAGCAGCTGGGTGCGCTGCCACACGCTGTCGGGCACGGCGTCCCAGTTGACGGCGAAGTTGCGGGCCGGGTCGCTGGCGGCGTAATAGGGCTCGGCCCCGGCCAGCAGCGCGGCGCCTTCGTAGATTTGGTAGAACGGGTTGGGGCACACCACCAGCGGCTGCCCGCGCGAGGGGTCGATGACCGTCTGGGCAAAGGCGAAAAGTGCCTCGCGCGAACCGTTCACAGGCAACACCTGGGTGCTGGGGTCCAGCGACAGCGCATATCGCTTGTGCAGCCACTGCGTGAAGGCCTCGCGCAGGCGCAGCTCGCCAGCCGTGGCGGGGTAGGCCGCCAGCCCGCCCAGGTTGTTACAAAGTGCATCCTTGATGAATGGCGGTGTAGGATGGCGCGGCTCACCCATTCCAAGGCTGATGGGGTTGTACGCCGCAGGCGGCGTCACCCCGGCAAAAAGCTGGCGCAGCCGCTCGAACGGATAGGGCTGCAGGTGGGAGAGCAGGGGGTTCATGGGGCGACATTATGGGCGACGGCGCGGTGCGGGCTTCATGCTTGTGCAGGCGCACCGTCCGCCTATCGCAAACCCTGGTCCGCCGGTTTTGTCAGTGGAACGTAAGAGCGCGTCCCTAGCGTCGCATGCGGTTGGCAATAACGACAAGAGAGACAACATGGCTGGATTCGTCGGGCTTCGCCCGGGTCTTTGGTGGATGCGCCGATGGCACCTGCCCGGCAAGCTGCTCACGCTGGGCTTGGTGGCGGCACTGGCGGTCGCTTTGGCGGCGGCGGCGGCGCCCTGGTGGGCGGTGGCCCTGGGGTCGGCACTTGCGCTTTACATGCTGCTGGCCCTGTATGCCAGCCTGTCCACCGACCTGGCGGAACTGGCGAGGACCATGGACCTCACGACCGGCGGCGACCTTCGCGCCCACAAGGGCAGTTACGGGGCCGACGAGGTTGGCGCCCTGGCCCAGTCGCTCGACCGCATGGTGCTCACGCTGTCGTCCATGGTGGCGGACATCCGCAGCAATGCCGCACTGGTGGCGCACGCCGGGCAGAGCCTTGCGGACGGCAACCGATCGCTGGCGGACCGCACCGAGCAGCAGGCGGCCAACCTGGAGCAGACCGCAGCCAGTGTGGAGCAGCTGTCATCCGCCGTACAGAACAACGCCCAGACCGCGCAGAGTGCCGATGCGCGCGCGGCCGGGGTGCGTCAGGCGGCCGACACCGGCTCGCAAGCCATGGCCCGCGCCGTGCAGTCGGTGGAGGCCATCCAGCAGGGCGCGCGGCGCATGACGGAGATCATCGGCGTCATCGACAGCATCGCGTTCCAGACCAACATCCTCGCGCTGAATGCCGCCGTGGAGGCCGCCCGTGCCGGCGAGCAGGGCCGGGGCTTTGCCGTGGTGGCCGCAGAGGTGCGCACGCTTGCAAAGCGGTCGGGTGATGCGGCGCGCGAGATCCGCGAGCTGATCGGTGCGTCGGTCAGCCAGGTCGAGGCCAGCGCCGGGCTGATACGTTCGGCGGGTGAAGGCATTGCCAGCATGGCCGGCGGCATCCGCAGCGTGGCGGCCAACATGAGCGAGATCTCGGGCTCGAGCGCCGAACAGAGCACCGGTTTGCGCGAGATCAGCGCTGCCGTGCAGCAGCTCGACCAGATCACCCAGCACAACGCGCAGATGGTGGGCCAGGCCGTGCACCAGGCGAAGGCGCTGCAGCAGCGGGCCTCGACACTGTCGCGCGCGGTGGCGGCCTTTCGGCTGCAGCAGGGCACGGCGGAAGAGGCCGTTGCGCTGGTCCACAAGGCGATGGCCCTGCACAAGACCACCTCGCGCGACCAGTTCCTGCGCAGCATCACCGACAAGAACCAGCCGTTCCACGACCGCGACATGTATGTGTTCGTGCTGGACACGAGCGGCACCTATCTGGCGTTCGGGGGCAACCCCGCCAAGGTGGGAACGCGGGTGCAGGACATTCCGGGCATCGCGGGCGACCAGCTGGTGCGCGACATCGTGGCGCAGGCAGACCATGCGCCGGGGTGGGTGGAATACGACATCACCAACCCGGCCACCGGGGCCGTGCAGACCAAGATGTCTTACGTGAGCCGTGCGGGTGATGGCTATGTGGGCTGCGGTGTCTACAAGACCCTGGCGGCGCGATGACGCGGGGCTGAAAGGCCATACGCGCCGCCCGGTAGCACGCCTCGTTGGCTGAAAGGCGCGCCGCGCTGCGCTATCACCCGTGCTCGGAACCCGATTTGGGAGCGGGCCCGCGCCGTTGGCGGGCGCGCTCCAGCGCTGCGGCGATGGCGGCCTGGCGCGCTGCGGCAGCCGCGGTGCTAGCAGCAGTTTCCCCGCTGTCTTCGGCACGGTCCGCCACCACCGCGGCCGGGCTTGGCGCACTTGGGTCGGGCTCCTCGGCAGCGTCCACATCTTCGAGCGGCAGGCGTTGCCGGTGCCGCTGATAGCGCTGGCGCGCCTGTTCGGCCAGGGGCGCTGACCACGCTGCCCAGCCTGTGGCATCGCCCGAGGCGTTTTCAAGCTGAATGCAGTCGACAGGGCACACCGGCACGCACAGCTCGCACCCGGTGCAGTAGGGCTCGATCACGGTGTGCATGCGCTTGTTGGAGCCGACGATGGCGTCGGTCGGGCAGGCCTTGATGCACAGCGTGCAACCGATGCACCAGGCCTCGTCGATCAAGGCCACAGTGCGGGGTGCTTCCACGCCATGCGCAACGCTCAGGGGCAGCGCCGGCAGGCCGGTGATGGCGGCCAGGCGCGCCACGCCTTCGGCGCCGCCCGGCGGGCACTGGTTGATGGCGGCAGCGCCCTGGGCAATGGCCTGCGCATAGGCGGCGCAGTCGGGGTAGCCGCAGCGGGTGCACTGCGTCTGCGGCAGCGCAGCGTCAATCCGAGCCGCAAGGCCTGAGAGCGCGGCGGGCGAGGGAGCGCGCGGGTGGGCGATCAACCTTTGCGGGCCGCGCTGCGGCGGGGGCGCGCGGCGGACGCAACGGCCTTGGTGATGCCGGCATCAGCGGGCGGGGCCTCGTCGGCGGCGGCGGCACCGGTTTTCACCCAGCGTGTGGCCACCGCGCCTGGCGCCGAGGCCGTAGCCGTCACAGCGGGTGCGGACGCCTTGGTGCTTGTCTTGGCAGGGCTGGTGGCTTTCGTGGCCTTGGCGGCAGCCTTGGGGGTCGCCGTCTTGCGTGGGGGAGCTGCGTCCTCGAAGGTCTGTGTCACTGGGGCGGCGGCGTTCTTCTGCGGCTTTTCATGCTCCAGGATGAACGCACGTACCTGGGGGTACACCATCTCGCGCCAGCGGCGGCCGCTGAAGATGCCGTAGTGCCCGGCACCTTTGACCTCCATGTGGCGCTGCTCCTTGCTCACGATGCCGCTGCACAGGCCGTGGGCCGCTTCCGTCTGGCCGGAGCCGGAGATGTCGTCCAGCTCACCTTCCACCGTGAAGAGGGCTGTGGCCTTGATGTCCTGGGGACGCACGCGCTCGACCTTGCCCTCGGGGGAGCGCACGTCCCAGGTGCCATGCACCAGCTTGTAGTCCTGGAACACCGTCTGGATGGTCTCCAGGTAATAGTCGGCGTCCATGTCCAGCACGGCGTTGTACTCGTCGTAGAACTTGCGGTGGGCTTCGGCGCTGGCGTCGTCGCCCTTGATCAGGTCCTTGAAGTAGTCGTAGTGGCTGCTGGCATGGCGGTCGGGGTTCATGGCCACAAACCCCGTGTATTGCAGGAAGCCGGGGTACACGCGCCGCCCTGCGCCGGGAAAGTTGTCGGGCACGCGATAGATCACGTTGTTCTCAAACCACTCGAAGCTGCGGTTGGTGGCCAGGTTGTTCACCGCCGTGGGCGACTTGCGCGCATCGATGGGCCCGCCCATCATGGTCATGGACAAGGGCGTGGTTTCGCCCCGGCTGGCCATCAGCGACACGGCGGCCAGCACGGGCACCGTGGGCTGGCACACGCTGATGACGTGGCAGTTGCCGTAGATGCCCTGCAGGTGCCGGATGAAGTCCTGCACATAGTTCACGTAGTCGTCGAGGTGGAATTCGCCGTCTGCCAGCGGCACGAGGCGGGCGTTCTTCCAGTCGGTGATATAGACCTTGTGGTCCTTGAGCATGGTGCGTACGGTGTCGCGCAGCAGCGTGGCGTAGTGGCCTGACAGGGGTGCCACGATGAGCACCACGGGCTGCGCCTTGAGCTTGGCCAGCGTGTCCGTGTCGTCCGAGAAGCGCTTGAAGCGGCGCAGTTCGCAGAAGGGCTTGTCCACCTCCACGTTCTCGTGCACTGCCACGCCCACCCCGTCCACATCCACGGTGTGGATGCCGAAGGCGGGCTTTTCGTAGTCCTTGCCCAGGCGGTACAGCAGCTCGTAGCCTGCCGACATGCGCTGTGCAAAGGGGCTTTCGCTGAAGGGGGACAGGGGGTTGCTGAACAGCTTGGCGGCTGCCTGCGCAAAGTCGGTGAAGGGCTCCATCAGGGAGCGCTGGGTTTCGTAGATGTGGTAAAGCATGGGGCGAAACTCCGTTTGTTGCAGTGCAATATAGCAGCACTTGATAACCAGTGCATGGAGGATAACCACCAATCCTCAGTCGCCTTTGCGACATGGGTGGAGTCGCCAGAGTCATCAAAAATGATAGCTATAAACCGTTATCAGATAAGCGCTGAAGGCGGTTTTTATCTAAATGTTACTGGGGTGAGGCGTGCGGGTGTTCGAGCAGCCAAGCCTCGAAAGCCTCGCGGGCCGAATTGCGCAGCGCGGGGCGAAACACCGACTTGTTACTGAGGTACAGGCAATGCCGGATCACGGTGTAGGGGTTGAAGCTGCCCTGCGGGTTCTGCTCTTCAAAATGCTGCTTGTAGCGCTTCACCGTGCCCACCGTCTCACGCAGCAGGGTGTTGAAGCGTGCCCGGGTCAGGCCCGGCGACCACAGCTGTATGTCATCCACAAACCCGTCCACCTTGGAGGGCTCGAACTCGAAGTCCTTGAAAAAATGCGTGGCGATCTTGAGGAAGGTGAACGCATTGAGCTCGCTGCTGCCCGGGCCGCCGCGCGCCGGGGTCACGGCATCGGCCGCATCGTCGACCGGCTCGGCGGTCTCGTCCGGCGCTTCCAGCAGTTCGGCGGCGGTGGCGTCGCGGATCTGGCGAAACTCGCGGTCGGCCAACTCGAACAAGGCCGCCAGCACGTTGATGCGCCGCTTGAGTTGCCCGGGGATCGACTTCTTGTATTTGATCTTGTGGTCCAGCACGCTCCAGGAATCCTGGATGATGGTGCGCACCTGCAGCTCGAACGGCTGGGTGGCATAGGCCGCGTGCTCGGGCAGCTCCCGGTCGGCCGAGCGCAGCTTCAGGTCCAGATGCAGTCCCTTGTAGCCGAACGACGCCTCGGTGCTTTCCACGGCAGTGACCTTGTCGGTCACGTCGATCACGGCAAAACGGGCGCGCAGCACCTGCGCCACCTTCTCCAGCTCGTCCTCGTACAGGCACACCACCCGGATGCCCACCAGGTCGGTGATGTAGGTCTCGATGTCATAGGGCGTGTTGGACTCTTCGAGCGCCGGCCGGTACTTGCGCACGAACTTGCGGATGCACTCGTCCGTGTCCTTGACGCGGCCTTCCACCTTCGCAACGTCCACACCGCCGGCCTGCGCCACGGCCGCCGACACCAGGGCCGTGAGCGCGGCGCAAGCCTTTTGCAGGGAGGCCTCGCGCTGGGCGTAGGCAGTGCGAAACCGGGTTTCTTCCAGATCAAAGTCGAGGGACGGCATGTGAGAAGCGCTGATGAAACGAGGGCAGGCCCGGTTGGCGCGGAGGATCGCGGCAAGCGGCGTCGTGGAGGGGCCACAGTGCCCCACTGCGGTGAGTATGTGGGCAAATGCCACTTGGCGATGACAGACAGCAGCCCATAATGGTGCACGCCCCTGCGCCCCTCCATGCAAGAGCCCACCATTCCATCCCCCGCCGACGATAGCGACGCCTCCACCGCTTCGGGCCCGCCCGCCGCAGGCTTGCGTCCCCATGCCGCCACCAGCCACCGCTGGGTGCCGGTGGTGCTGCCGCCGCTGGTGGGGCTGATCATGCTGGGCCTCACCTACCTGTACTGGCAGGCCGAGGAGACCCACACCCGCGCGCAACGGGTGCAAAACTTCGAGGTGGCTGCCGATCAGGTCGCCTACAACCTGCGGGACCGCATGGCCACCTACGAGGTGGTGTTGCGCGGGGTCAAGGGCTATTTCGAGGGCTCGGAGAGCATCGACCGCGAGGAATTCCGGGCCTATGTCGAGGCGCTGCAGTTGCAGGAAACCCGCCCGGGGCTGCAGGGCGTGGCGCTGATCCTGCAGCTCACCGAACCCCAGCTCGAGCAGCATGTCGCGGACATGCGCCGGCGCGGCTACCAGCAATATTCGGTGCGGCCGCCCGGTGCGCGCCCCGCCTATGCCCCCATCACGCACATCGAGCCCCTGCGCGGCGACAACCTGCGCGCGCTGGGCCTGGACATGCTGACGCTATCGCCCGCGCGCCAGGCGCTGGAGCAGGCGCGGGACACGGGCGCGCTGGCCCTGACGGCGCCCATGGCCCTTCAGCCGGACGAAGCGCCGCAAAGCGGCATTCCCGGCGTGGTGATGTTCCTGCCGATGTATGCACCGCAGGCCGACGCCGGCAGCGGCGCGGCGCGGCGGGCCAGCCTGCTGGGGTGGGTGTCCGCGCCGTTCCGCGCGGGCGATGTCATCGACGGCATGGCGCGCGAGCTGGACCCGGACATCGGCGTATCCCTGTATGACGGCCCGGCCGGTGCCACTGGCACGCGGCTGTATGGCCCGCCAGCCACGACCCAGGCCGACAGCAGCGCCAGCAGGGCCCACGGCGGCTTGCAAAGTGTGCGAACGCTGGACGTCGGGGGGCGCACCTGGACGCTGTACATGCGGCCTTTGCCCAGCTTTGCGCTGCGCCACCAGGACGGCAGCCACCATGCCGTCGCGGTCATCGGCGGTGCCATCAGCCTGCTGCTGGCCTGGTTTACCTGGCTGCTGGCCACCGGCCGCGAGCGCGCCGTGGCCCTCGCGGACCGCAGGACCGCCGAACTGCGCGCCGCGCGCGATGACCTCGAAAGCACCCTGAGCGCCATCCCCGACCTGCTGTTCGAACTGGGGCTGAACGGGCGCATTCTTCGCTTCCGATCCGGTGGCTCCGACATGCTGGCCGTGCCGCCCGAAATGTTCCTGGGACGCCTCCTGTCCGAAGTCGTGCCGCCGGAGGCCGTAGCAGGCTGCCATGCCGCCCTGCAGACCGCCCACCGCACGGGTTACTCGGCAGGTCACCAGTTCAAGCTGGAGCTGAACGGCAAGGCGCACTGGTTCGAGCTGTCGATCGCGCGCAAGGAAACCGCAGAAGTCCCCGAGCGCGCTGAAGGCGGCGAGGGCACAGACGCGGTGCAGGAATCGGAGGTCCCGCGCTTCATCGCACTGTCGCGCGACATCACCGAGCGCAAGCGGGCAGAGGCGCGCACGCATCAGCTGGCCTATTTCGACGCGCTCACGGGTCTGCCCAACCGGCGGATGCTGCTGGACCGCCTGGAACATGCGCTGGCCAGCGCCCAGGCCAGCGCCCAGGTGGGCGCAGTGTTGTACCTGGACCTTGACGACTTCAAGCAGATCAACGACGCGCGCGGCCACACCGTGGGCGATGCGCTGCTGGTGCAGGTGGCGCAGCGCCTGCAGCGGCACATGCGACCGGGCGACACCGTTGCGCGCCTGGGCGGCGACGAGTTCGTGCTGCTGGTGCACAACCTGGCTGCCGATGTGGAAACCGCAGGCCGCACGGCACTGCTGGTGGCGGAAGATCTGCGCGCCGAACTGGAGGCGCCCTACGCGATCGAGACGCACCTGTACAGCGCCACCGGCAGCATTGGCATCACGCTGTTTCCCAAGCGCGGCGAGGGCGTGGAAGACCTGCTGCGCGAAGCGGACACCGCCATGTATCGCGCCAAGGACCTGGGCCGCAACCGCATCCGCTTCTACGAGGCCGCCATGCACGCCGACGTGCAGGAACGCCTGGCGCTGGAGCAGGACCTGAAAAAAGCCCATGCCGAAGGCCAGCTCGCGGCCTTCGTCCAAAGCCAGGTCGACGCCCAGGGCCGTGTCGTTGGCGGCGAACTGCTGATGCGCTGGAACCACCCGGTGCGTGGCAACGTGCCGCCCAGCCGCTTCATCCCCATTGCAGAGGCGTCGGGGCTCATCCTGCGCATGGGCGACTGGATGATCCAGCAGGCCTGCGAAACCCTGGCCCGCCTGCAGGCCAGCGGACAGGCCCTGTCGCTGTCCGTCAACGTGAGCGAGCGGCAGTTCCGCCAGGACGATTTCGTCGACCGCGTGCGCCATGTGCTGGCCCACACCGGCGCCGACCCGGCCAACCTCATCCTCGAAGTGACCGAGAGCCTGCTCATCGAAAACCTGGACGACACCATCGCCCGCATGACGGAAATCGTGGGCCTGGGCGTGCGCTTCTCGATCGACGACTTCGGCACGGGCTATTCCAGCCTGGCCTACCTCAAGCGCTTGCCGCTGTATGAGCTCAAGATCGACAAGAGCTTTGTGCAGGACACCCCCGACGACCCCAGCGACACGGCCATCGTGCAGTCCATATTGGCGGTGGCCAGCCACCTGAAGCTGCGGGTGGTGGCCGAAGGGGTGGAGACCCGCGCCCAGGCCGACTTCCTGGTCCAGAACCAGTGCGAATGCCTGCAGGGCTACCTGTTCGGGCGGCCGGAGCCGCTGGGGGTGTGGGTGGAGCGGCTCCTGGTCCACTGAAACCGAGAAATGGGCGGTGCGAGCGTGTCTGGGTCGGGCCACGCTGCAATCAAGGCGCGCCCGGCGCAGCCGGGTGGGCTAACCGGCCGCCGCCGCGGGTTCTTCGGTGTGGCCGTAGGCTAAGGTCGCATACGTCTCCTTCGCCAGCGCATGCACCTCCCGCGCCGGGCGGTCCTTGAGCAGGTGGTTGCTCCACACCTGGCGCCACAGGCGTGCGCCGGGCAGGCTGTGGCGCAGGCCCAGCATGTGGCGGGCGATGTGGGGCCAGGGCGTGCCGTGCAGGGCGGTCTCGCGCTCCATGTACTCCACCATGGCCAGCTCCACCTCTTCGCGGCTCAAGGGGCAGGGCGCGCCGCCGTAGTAGAGCGCGTCCCAGCGGGCCAGCCACCAGGGGTTGTGGTAGGCCTCGCGGCCGATCATCACGCCATCCAGGTGGGCGAGTTGCTCCTGCACCAGCGCATCTGCCTGGATGCCCCCGTTGATGGCGATGGTGAACTGCGGGAACTCGGCCTTCAGGCGGTGCACCACTTCATAGCGCAGGGGCGGGATGTCGCGGTTTTCCTTTGGGGAAAGGCCCTGCAGCCAGGCGTTGCGGGCATGCACGATGAACACGGTGCAGCCAGCCTCGGCCACGGTGCCGACGAAGTCGCGCACGAAGCCATAGTCCTCCTCTTTGTCGATGCCGATGCGGTGCTTGACGGTGACGGGCACGTCGCTGCCGACCGCGTCGCGCATGGCCTTCACGCCGTCGGCCACCAGCTGGGGCGCCTTCATCAGGCTGGCCCCAAAGGCGCCGCGCTGCACGCGGTCGCTGGGGCAGCCGCAGTTGAGGTTGATTTCGTCATAGCCCCATTGCGCGCCCAGGCGCGCGGCCTGCGCCAGCTTGTCGGGCTCGTTGCCGCCCAGCTGCAGGGCCACCGGGTGTTCCTCGGCGTTGTAGCGCAGGTGGCGCTCGGTGCCGCCATACAGAATGCCGCCCGCGTTCACCATCTCGGTGTAGAGCAGGGTGTGGCGCGTCAGCAGCCGGTGAAAGTAGCGGCAGTGCCGGTCGGTCCAATCCATCATGGGGGCGACGGACATGCGCCAGGGGCTCAGGGTGGGGTCCACGGGAACTCGGAGGGGGCGGGGTGGGAACAAGGAGGGAGACGGGCGGCAGCGTGGCGCGCCTCGTCTTGTGCAAGGCCGCGATTATCCCACCGCCGCCCGCCCGGCGTGAAGCCAGGGTTATGATTAAAAATGGCCCCTACCGCTTTACTGTATTGGGGTTATAGCTATGTAATTCATAGCATTCACTAGGCACCCACGCTTCTGCGGTCAATCTTGCGGCTGAGCACGATGCTGGTCTGGGTCTGGTGCACGCCCTCCAGCTGGCCCACCCGGTCCAGCAGGGCGTCGAGCTGCTCGTGGCTGGCGCAGCGCAAAAACACCAGGTAGTCGAAGGGCCCGCTCACGGCCGACACCTCCTCGACCTCGGCCACGGATTCGAGCGCACGCAGCACGGCCGGCGCCGCCTTGGGCAGCACGCTGATGGAGCACCACGCGCGCACGGTGGTGGCATCGAGCCGCGTGCCCAGCCGCACGCCATACCCGGCCACGACGCCAGTGCGTTCCAGCCGCGCGATGCGCGCCACCACGGTGGTGCGGGCCAGGCCCAGCTTGCGTGCGAGGGTGGCGGTGCCCTCGCGGGCGTTGGCCTGCAGCAGGCTCAGCAGTTGACGATCGGTGTCATCGAGGGTCTGGTTCATCTCTCAGGGGGCCATGAAGTCATGCTTCGCCTCATTTTCGTCGTTATGACGAGATTGAATTCATTATTCGACGTTTTGCCTGCTACACATTGACACTGGCAGTCCGTAGCATCGAGGCATCACAACGTGTTTGCTTCTCACCGCCAGCCTGCGCGGTGGGGCCACCAGGAGTACTTCCATGACCGCTGAAACCACCACCTCCGCTTCGCCCGACGCCCCCGGCACCCGCCGCGCCATCACCGTGCTGGGTGCGGGGCACATCGGGTTTGCCATCGCAGTGCTGCTGCAGCAGCATGCCAGCGAATACGAGGTCCTCGTGCTGGACCGCGACCCCGCGCGGCTGGCCGAAGTGGCTGCGCTGGGTGTTTCCACCCGGGTTTCGACCGACGATGCGAGCCTGCAGGCCGCCATCCACGGCCGTTTTGCCGTTCTCAATGCCTTGCCCTTTCGCCGTGCGGTGCCGGTGGCCACGCTGTGCGCGGCCGAAGGGGTGCACTACTTTGACCTGACCGAGGATGTGGCCAGCACGCAGGCCGTCCGCGCGCTCGCACCCACGGCGCGCAGCGTGCTGATGCCGCAGTGTGGGCTGGCGCCGGGGTTCATCGGCATCGTGGGCAACGACCTGGCCCAGCGCTTCGATGCCCTGGACTCGCTGCGCATGCGGGTGGGCGCGCTGCCGCGCTTTCCGCAGGGTGCCCTGCGCTACAACCTGACGTGGAGCACCGAAGGCCTCATCAACGAGTACTGCAACCCCTGCGAAGCCATCGTGGAGGGTGAGCGCACCACGGTGCCCGCACTGGAGGGGCTGGAGACGTTTGTGCTCGATGGCGTGGAATACGAGGCGTTCAACACCTCGGGCGGCCTGGGCACGCTGACCGAGACCCTGGCGGGCCGGGCGCGGCAGGTGGACTACCAGTCCATTCGCTATCCGGGCCACAACGCCATCATCAAGCTGCTGCTCAACGACCTGCGCCTGCGCGAGCGGCGCGACCTGCTCAAGGACATCCTGGAAACCGCGATTCCCACCACCCAGCAGGATGTGATCGTCGTCTTTGCCACCGCCACGGGCCAGAAGGGCGGGCGGCTGGTGCAGGAGTCTTACTCTGCGCACATCGTGGGCACCCAGGTGGCCGGCCACACGCTGAGCGCCATTCAGCTGACCACGGCGGCGGGCATCTGCACCGTGCTGGATCTGGTGGCGCAAGGCCGCTTGCCGCAGCAGGGATTTGTGGGGCAAGAGTCGGTGCGGCTTGAGGATTTTCTGGGCAACCGGTTCGGCGCCGCGTTCGCGGCTGCGGAAGAACGGGTGCCTTGACGCACGCAGGTGCAGCGGCCAAAGCAGTCGCGGCCCTGCAGCCACTGCGTCGCTCGGACCTCTTCACGACATGCTCAGCGCCCGGGCTTCTTGTACATGCCCTCGATGGCCTGCGCAAAGTGCGCCATCAGCGGGGCGCGCTTGAGCTTGAGCGTCGGCGTCATGAAGCTGTTCTCGATCGTCCAGGGTGAGAGCGTGAGGTGCACCGCACGGGGCACCGCATAGCGCGCAAAGCCGGCGGTGCTTTTTTCGATGCGCGCCAGGACGGCGCGGTGCACGCTGGGGTGATTCAGGCTCTTCGCGTCCTCCGGGTCCAGGCCCAGGTCGGCCGCCAGGCGCTGCCACTCGCCCGCGTTCGCCACGGCCACGCAGGCGATGAAAGGGCGGTTTTCGCCCACCACAAAGGCCTGCTCCAGCAGCGGGTCGGACTGCAGCGCCAGCTCCAGGTCGCCGGGTGGCACCTTCTCGCCCGTCGACGTGACGATGATTTCCTTGATGCGCCCGCGGATGTAGATGCGGCCACCCACGATGTCCGCCTGGTCACCGGTGCCCAGCCACCCCTCTGCATCCACAGTGCGCGCCGTATCCTCGGGGCGCTTCCAGTAGCCCTTCATCACGATCGGGCCACGCACCTGCAGCTCGCGGTTGTCGCCAATGCGCACCTGCACGCCGGGCAGCGCCCGGCCCACGCTGGCGGGGTCGTTGTCGCCCAGCGCGTTGACGGACACCACGGGGGTCGTTTCCGTCATGCCATAGCCTTGCACCAGCGGCAGGCCCAGGCCCAGAAAGCACTGAGCAATGGTGGGCGACAACGGCGCGCCGCCGCTCACCGCCACGCGCACGCGACCGCCAAACTGCGCCAGCAGCGGCGTGGCGACCAGTGCGCGCAGCAGCGGCCAGGGCAAGGCGCGCATAAAGCCGCCCTTGCCATCGTCGGCAGGCGCGGGCAGGTGCTGCTGGGCGCAGAAACGCGCCCAGCCCTTGGCCTGCGCGGCCTCAAAGAGCTGCATCTTCCAGGGGCTGGCCAACAGCTTCTCCATCAACTTGGCGTGGATGCGCTCGTAGATGCGCGGCACCGACACCAGCACCGTGGGGCGCACGGTCTTCAGGTCTTCGGCCAGCAGCGGCACCGAGCGGGCATAGGCCACGCAGCTGCCGGCCGCCATGGGCAGGTAGTAGCCGCCCGTGCGCTCGAAGGTGTGCGACAGCGGCAGAAACGACAGGAACACGTCGTCCACCGTGGGCGCGATGCGGTCCAGCACGGCTTTCACATCGCTGATCACGTTGTGGTGGGTGAGCATCACCCCCTTGGGCTTGCCCGTGGTGCCCGACGTGTAAACGATGGCGGCAAGGTCGTCGGCCGATGGCGGCACCACGGGCGCGGGCGGCGTGGGTGCATTTGCGCTGGCCAGCCACTGGTGCAGCGCAATGACCACGGGGCCGGATTCGCCGGGTGGGGCAGGTGCCGCAGCACCCTCGGCGACCACCACGGCGCGCAGGGCCGGAAAGGCGGTGCCGGTAGCGCGAATCTGCGCCCACTGCACCGCGTCACCCACCATCAGCATCGAGGCCTCGCAGTCCGCCAGGATGTAGGCGATGCTTCCGGGGTTGTCGATGGCGTGCAGGGGCACCGGCACACAGCCCGCTGCAAGGGCCGCCTGATCAATGCTCATGGCGTTCAGCCCATTGGGCAGCAGCACGGCCACGCGGGCCCCGGCGGGCAATTGCTGCGCGGCCAGGGCGCGTGTCCAGCCGGCCACGCGCTGCGCGGTGGCGGCCCAGCTCAGGCTTTGCCATGCCTGGGTGGCGGGGTCAAAGGCTCGGTACGCCTCGGCGTGGGGGGTGGCGGCGGCGCGGAAGGCCAGCAACTGCGGCAGCGTGCGCACGCTGGCGATATCGGGGGGTGTGGGAGACATGGAACCTGCGGTGAGGGCGAAGCGCCTGACAGGGCGCAGGCCAGGGAAAACCCGCAGGATGATACTGAGCCAAGTGGCTGTTGCAGGCGATTCGGCCCCTGGGTCGCCGAATGGTGCATTCCTGTTTCCGGAATGATCACCTCATCCAAGCGGCCGTGCGGGTTGTTGCGTCAGGCCGCCGCTTCCAGGCCCTGCGCGAAGTGCGCCTGCATCGCCTGCACAGTGGCAGCGGCGTCGCGCGCCACCATGGCCGCCAGGATGGTGCGGTGCTCCCGCAGCGAGTCTTCAATGCGCCCCTGTTTGAGCAGCGAGTTGTGCCGGTTGAGCTTCATCACCTTGCGCAGGTCGGCCACCATCTGGCTGCGCCAGCGGTTGTCGGCCAGCTCCAGCAGCAGCATGTGAAACCGCTCGTTGATGGCAAAAAAACGCTCGCGGTTGCCGGTGGCGGCCTCCAGCTCGGCGTGCAGGTCTTTCAGTGACTGCAATTGCGCGTCGGTGGCCCGCTCTGCCACCACACCGGCGGCGTCACTCTCCAGCAGGCTGAGCAGGTGGTATACGTCGCGCAGGTCCTTTTCGCTCATCTCCGTCACATAGGCGCCACGGCGCACCTTCATCGTGACCAGACCTTCGGCCGCCAGCACCTTCAACGCCTCGCGCAGGGGGGTGCGGCTGATGCCGAATTCTTCGGCAATCTTGAGCTCGTCAATCCAGCTGCCGGGCTCCAGCTCGCGGCGGAAGATGCGCTGGCGCAGTTGCTCAGCAACTTCTTCGTACAAGGCGCGGGGCGTGAGGGTGACAGCGGACATGGGGCGGATTGTAAGCGGCGCAGATATTTTGAATCAATAATTATGAATGATGTAAACTCGCCGCCACATCGGGAAACACCCCAGCCATCTTCGGAGCCCACCTCGCCATGAGTGACACCCCCCCTCGCAACACCCCAGAATTTGCCCCCACCTCTCTGGAAGCCTGGGCCAAGGCCGCTGCCAAGTCCGCACCGGGTGGCGACGTGAACGCGCTGAACTGGGTGACGCCGGACGGCATCACCGTCAAGCCGCTGTACACCGCTGCCGACACGCAGAACCTGCCTTATGCCGACACGCTGCCGGGCTTCGAGCCCTTCTTGCGTGGCCCGCAGGCCACCATGTACGCCGTGCGCCCCTGGACCATCCGCCAGTACGCCGGTTTCTCGACCGCCGAAGAATCGAACGCGTTCTACCGCAAGGCGCTGGCGGCCGGCGGGCAGGGCGTGTCGGTGGCGTTTGACCTGGCCACCCACCGGGGCTACGACAGCGACCACCCGCGCGTAACGGGCGATGTGGGCAAGGCCGGCGTGGCGATTGACTCGGTGGAGGACATGAAGATCCTGTTCAACGAGATACCGCTGGACAAGGTGAGCGTGTCGATGACCATGAACGGCGCGGTGCTGCCGGTGCTGGCAGGCTACGTGGTGGCGGCAGAAGAGCAGGGCGTGAGCCAGGACAAGCTCAGCGGAACCATTCAGAACGACATTCTGAAAGAGTTCATGGTGCGCAACACCTACATCTACCCGCCCCAGCCGAGCATGCGCATCATCGGCGACATCATCGAGTACACGAGCAAGAACATGCCCAAGTTCAACTCGATCTCGATCAGCGGCTACCACATGCAGGAAGCCGGGGCCAACCAGGCGCTGGAGCTGGCCTTCACGCTGGCCGACGGCAAGGAATATGTGAAGACCGCCATCGCCAAGGGCATGGACGTGGACGACTTTGCCGGGCGGCTGTCGTTCTTCTGGGCCATCGGCATGAACTTCTACCTCGAAGTCGCCAAGATGCGCGCCGCGCGCCTCTTGTGGTGCCGCATCATGAAAGGCTTCAACGCCAAGAACCCCAAGAGCCTGATGCTGCGCACGCACAGCCAGACCTCGGGCTGGTCGCTCACCGAGCAGGACCCCTACAACAATGTCGTGCGCACCACCATCGAGGCCATGGCGGCCGTATTTGGCGGCACGCAATCGCTGCACACCAACGCGCTCGACGAGGCCATTGCGCTGCCCACCGAGTTCAGCGCCCGCATCGCGCGCAACACGCAGCTCATCATTCAGGAAGAGACCCACATCACCAGCGTGATCGACCCCTGGGCCGGCAGCTACATGATGGAAAAGCTGACCCAGGACATGATGGACGCCGCCTGGAAGATCATCGAAGAGGTCGAAGCCATGGGCGGCATGACCCAGGCGGTGGACAGCGGCTGGGCCAAGCTCAAGATCGAGGCGGCGGCGGCCGAGAAGCAGGCGCGCATCGACAGCGGCAAGGACGTGATCGTCGGCGTCAACAAATACAAGCTGGCCAAGGAAGACCCGGTCGACATTCTGGAAATCGACAATGTCAAGGTGCGCGACGGCCAGATTGCGCGGCTGCAAAAAATCAAGGCAAATCGCGATGCAGCGCAGGTGCGTAAAGCGCTGGATGCTCTTACTTCTGCAGCAGAGTCCGGCCAGGGCAACCTGCTGGATCTGTCCATCCAGGCCATCCGCCTGCGCGCCACGGTGGGCGAGGTCAGCGATGCGCTGGAGAAAGTATTTGGGCGCCACCGCGCCGATACGCAAAAGGTGACCGGTGTGTATGCAGCTGCCTATGACTCGGCCGAGGGCTGGGACAAACTCAAGACCGAAATCAACGCCTTTGCCGACGAACAGGGCCGCCGCCCCCGCGTGATGATCGCCAAGCTGGGCCAGGACGGCCACGACCGGGGCGCCAAGGTGGTGGCCACCGCGTTTGCCGACCTGGGCTTTGACGTGGACATGGGGCCGCTCTTTCAGACCCCCGAAGAGTGCGCGCGCCAGGCGATTGAAAACGACGTGCACGCCGTGGGCGTGAGCACCCTGGCGGCAGGCCACAAGACGCTGGTGCCCGCCATCATTGCCGAGCTGAAAAAGCAGGGGGCGGACGACATCATCGTGTTTGTGGGCGGGGTGATTCCGGCGCAGGACTACGACTTCTTGTATGAGTCCGGCGTGAAGGGCGTGTATGGCCCGGGAACGCCGATTCCGGCCAGCGCCAAGGATGTGCTGGAGCAGATTCGGAAGGCTGTGGCGGCGTGATGGCATGCCCCAATGCCACCCCACCCGTTCGGGCTGAGCTTGTCGAAGCCAGGGCACAAATCTGTGACGGCCTTCGACAAGCTCAGGCTGAACGGTTTGAGGTGGTGCAGGCTGAGCAGTGTGGCGTGGTGCCGACGTTCGTTCTTATCAACGCCTGAAACATGCGCCCCTTTTACGTCTACATCCTGCGTTGCGCCGACGGGTCGTACTACGTCGGCCACACCGATGACATGGAGCTGCGCATGCAGCAGCATGACGGCGGCGAGGTGGGCTACACATCGCTGCGCAAGCCAGTGGAATTGATGTGGCACGGTGAGTTTGAAACCCGCGAAGGGGCTCTGGCTTTTGAATTGCAAATCAAGGGCTGGTCGCGGGCCAAGAAGGAAGCGCTGATGGCGGGTGATTGGGCGCGAGTTCAAGAGTTGGCACAGTCGCACGGCAAAGTTGCGAGCGCGCCCCGGCTTCGACGGGCTCAGCCCGAACGGGTAGGAGGAGACCATGCCAGCACGCCCCAAACCGTTCAGCCTGAGCCTGTCGAAGGCCGGACGAAAACAGCGCACCCCCTGTTTGAGGGAGTCATTGGCCAACCTGGCCCCCTCCAGCGCCGCGCCATGGCCAAGGCCATCACTCTGCTCGAATCCACCCGCGCCGACCACCGCGTGCAGGCCGACGAGCTGCTGACCCAGCTGCTGCCCCACACGGGCCAAGCCTTCCGCCTGGGCATCAGCGGTGTGCCCGGCGTGGGCAAGTCCACCTTCATCGAGGCGCTGGGCCTGTATTTGATCGGCCAGGGCCACCGTGTGGCCGTGCTCACCATCGACCCCTCCAGCACCGTGTCCGGTGGCTCCATCCTGGGCGACAAGACGCGCATGGAGCACCTCTCGGTGCACGAGAAGGCCTACATCCGGCCCAGCCCCAGCAGCGGCACGCTGGGCGGTGTGGCCGAAAAGACGCGCGAGGCCATGCTGGTGTGCGAAGCCGCAGGCTACGACATCGTCATCGTCGAAACCGTGGGCGTCGGCCAGTCGGAGACTGCCGTGGCGGGCATGACGGACATGTTCGTGCTCATGCAGCTGCCCAACGCGGGCGACGACCTGCAGGCCATCAAGAAGGGCGTGATGGAAATCGCCGACCTGGTGGCGATCAACAAGGCCGACATCGACAAGAACGCCGCCACGAGGGCGCAGGCGCAGATCACCTCCAGCCTTCGCCTGCTGGGCATGCACGGCAACCCCGACCACGCCAGCCACGGCGCACTTTGGCAGCCGCGCGTGGTGCAGATCAGCGCGCTGCTGGGCCACGGCGTGCAGGACTTCTGGGCCGCCGTCACCCAGTTCCGCACCCAGCAGACCGCCAACGGCCGCCTGGCCCAGCGGCGCGAGAAGCAGGCCCTGGCCTGGATGTGGGAGCGCATCGAAACCGGCCTCAAGCAGGCGTTTAGGCAGCACCCCGAGGTGCGCGCCCTGCTGCCGCAGCTGCAGGCCGACGTGGTGGCGGGGCGCATCGCCGCATCCACTGCAGCAAGAAATTTGCTTTTAGCGCAATCTGGACAAGCGCTGACAGCTACCAAATAGATAGCAAACCGTATCAACAAGACAGCATTTCACCGAAGGACGACCATGCAAGACATCCTGGACCAACTGGAGAAAAAGCGCGAACTCGCCCGCCTGGGCGGGGGCCAGAAGCGCATCGATGCCCAGCACAAGAAGGGCAAGCTCACGGCGCGCGAACGCATCGAACTGCTGCTGGACGATGGCACCTTTGAAGAGTGGGACATGTTTGTGGAGCACCGCTGCACCGACTTCGGCATGCAGGACAACAAGGTGCCCGGCGATGGCGTGGTGACCGGCTACGGCATGATCAACGGCCGCCTGGTGTTCGTGTTCAGCCAGGACTTCACCGTGTTTGGCGGTGCCTTGAGCGAAACCCACGCCGAGAAGATCTGCAAAGTGATGGACCAGGCCATGAAGGTGGGCGCCCCCGTGATCGGGCTGAACGACTCGGGCGGCGCGCGCATCCAGGAGGGCGTGGCCTCGCTCGGCGGCTATGCCGACGTGTTCCAGAAGAACGTGCTGGCCAGCGGTGTGATTCCGCAGATCAGCATGATCATGGGCCCCTGCGCCGGTGGTGCGGTGTACAGCCCGGCCATGACGGACTTCATCTTCATGGTCAAGGACAGCTCCTACATGTTCGTGACCGGGCCCGACGTGGTGAAGACCGTGACGCACGAAGAAGTCACGGCCGAAGAGCTGGGCGGTGCCGTCACCCACACCACGCGCAGCGGCGTGGCCGACATGGCGTTCGAGAACGACGTCGAAGCCATCATGATGCTGCGGCGCCTGTACAACTACCTGCCGCTCAACAACCGCGAAAAAGCCCCGGTGCGCAAGAGCAACGACCCGGCCGACCGCGTGGACCTGAGCCTGGACACCCTGGTGCCCGACAACCCCAACAAGCCGTACGACATGAAGGAACTCATCGTCAAGACGGTGGACGACGGCGACTTCTTCGAGCTGCAGCCCGAATACGCCAAGAACATCCTCATCGGCTTTGCCCGCATGGAGGGGCAGGTGGTCGGCATCGTCGCCAACCAGCCGCTGGTGCTGGCCGGTTGCCTGGACATCAAGTCGAGCATCAAGGCCGCGCGCTTCGTGCGCTTTTGCGATGCGTTCAACATCCCCGTGGTCACGTTTGTCGACGTGCCCGGCTTCATGCCCGGCACCAGCCAGGAATACGGCGGCATCATCAAGCACGGCGCGAAGCTGCTGTACGCCTATGCCGAGTGCACCGTGCCCAAGATCACCGTCATCACCCGCAAGGCCTATGGCGGCGCCTACGACGTGATGAGCAGCAAGCACCTGCGTGGCGACGTGAATCTGGCCTGGCCCAACGCCGAGATCGCGGTGATGGGCGCCAAGGGTGCGGTAGAAATCATCTTCCGCGAAGACAAGAACGACCCCGCCAAGCTCGCCGCCCGCGAGGCGGAATACAAGAAGCGCTTTGCCAACCCGTTCGTGGCCGGCGCGCGCGGCTTCATCGACGACGTGATCCTGCCGCACGAGACGCGCAAGCGAATCTGCCGCAGCCTGGTGATGCTGCAGAACAAGAAGATCGAGAACCCGTGGCGCAAGCACGGAAACATTCCCCTTTGAGCGGCACTGCCACAGCCCTTGGGGCGTCGTTGCCTGACCTTGTCGTAGCGCTGCTACTGCCTGCGGTCCAGCGCCTAGCCCCAACCGCTTTGCTGGGCTGTGCCAGCACCTAACCCAATACGTTTCGGGTAAGAGCCCTTGGAAAGAGATACAACATGTTCACCAAAATCCTGATTGCGAATCGCGGCGAGATTGCTTGCCGGGTCATCGCCACCGCCCGCAAGATGGGCATTCAAACCGTCGCCGTCTACTCCGACGCCGACAAGGAAGCCCGCCACGTCAAGCTGGCCGACGAGGCCGTGCGTATCGGCGCCGCGCCCAGCCGCGACTCGTACCTGCTGGCCGACAACATCATTGCCGCCGCCAAGCAGACCGGCGCCCAGGCGATTCACCCCGGCTATGGTTTTCTGAGCGAGAACGAAGCCTTCGCCCAGCGCTGCGAGGACGAGGGCATTGCCTTCATCGGCCCCAAGGCGCATTCGATTGCGGCCATGGGCGACAAGATCGCGTCCAAGAAGCTGGCCAACGAGGCCAAGGTCAACACCATCCCCGGCTACAACGACGCGATCAGTGGCCCCGAGCAGGCGGTGGAGATTGCCAAGGGCATCGGCTACCCCGTGATGATCAAGGCCTCGGCCGGCGGCGGCGGCAAGGGCCTGCGTGTGGCCTACAACGACAAGGAAGCGTTTGAAGGCTTTGCTTCGTGCCAGAACGAGGCGCGCAACAGCTTCGGCGACGACCGCATCTTCATCGAGAAGTTTGTGCAGGAGCCGCGCCACATCGAGATCCAGATTCTCGGCGACAGCCACGGCAATGTGATCTATCTGAACGAGCGCGAGTGCTCCATCCAGCGGCGCCACCAGAAGGTGATCGAAGAGGCGCCATCGCCCTTCATCAGCGACGCCACCCGCAAGGCCATGGGCGAGCAGGCCGTGGCGCTGGCCAAGGCCGTGAAATACCAGAGCGCGGGCACGGTGGAGTTCGTGGTGGGCAAGGACCAGGATTTCTACTTCCTGGAGATGAACACCCGCCTGCAGGTGGAGCACCCGGTGACGGAATGCATCACCGGCCTCGATCTGGTGGAGCTGATGATCCGCGTGGCCGCAGGCGAAAAGCTTCCGCTGACGCAGGCCGATGTGAAGCGCGACGGCTGGGCCATCGAATGCCGCATCAACGCCGAAGACCCGTTCCGCAACTTCCTGCCGTCCACCGGCCGCCTGGTGCGCTTTCAGCCGCCGGAGGAGACCATGTTCCAGGCCGACACCAGCAAGAAGCTGGGCGTGCGGGTGGACACGGGCGTGTACGAGGGCGGCGAGATTCCGATGTTCTACGACTCGATGATCGCCAAGCTCATCGTGCACGGCACGGACCGCAACGACGCGATTGCCAAGATGCGCGCCGCGCTCAATGGCTTCGTGATCCGCGGCATCAGCAGCAACATCCCGTTCCAGGCGGCGTTGCTGGCGCATTCCAGTTTCGTCAGCGGCCAGTTCAATACCGGCTTCATCGCCGAGCACTATGGCAAGGGTTTTCATGCCGAGGACGTGCCGCACGACGATCCACTCTTCCTGGTGGCCCTTGCCGCCTTCATGCACCGCCGCTACCGCGCGCGCGCATCGGGCATCAGCGGGCAACTGGCCGGGCATGAGGTGAAGGTGGGCGAGAAGTTTGTGGTGGTGGTGCTGGGGGCCGAAGGCAGGCACGAGCACCATGCGGTGACGGTCTCGGATTTTGAAGACCGCTCGGGCTCCAGCGCCATCGCCATTCAGGGCCGCAGCTATCAGATCAGCAGCAATGCCACGCTGGGCCAGATCCGCGTGCAGGGCGCCTGCAACGGCCAGGGCTTTACTGCGCAGGTGGAGCGTGGCGTGGGCAACAACCCGCTGGCACTGCGCATTGCCCACAACGGCACGCAGATCGAGGCCATGGTGCTGTCCCCCCTGGGGGCGCAGCTGCACCAGCTGATGCCGTACAAGGCGCCGCCCGATTTGTCCAAGTTTCTGCTCTCACCCATGCCCGGCCTGCTGGTGGATGTGGCCGTGCAGCCGGGCCAGAAGGTGCAGGCCGGCGAAAAGCTGGCCGTGATCGAGGCCATGAAGATGGAGAACATCCTCTTTGCCGCGCAGGATGGTGTGGTCGGCAAGATCGCTGCGGGCAAGGGTGAATCGCTGTCGGTGGACCAGGTGATTCTCGACTTCCAGTGAAATGCGCTGCGCCGTGGCGCGGAGCCCCCAGGCCCCCGTGGGTGGCGGGCGGCGGCCTATCGCCAGGCACATCCGTCTGAAAATTTCAGTCAAATTGGCCTTCAGCGCTTATCCATCAAGCGCTGATAGCTATCAATTGAGGAGCAAACCATGTCCACTCATTCTCGTCCCTTCAAAGTCCTGGGCATCCAACAGGTTGCCATTGGCGGCACCGACAAGCAGCGCATGAAAACCCTGTGGGTGGACATGCTGGGCCTCACGCAGACCGGCACCTTTCAGAGCGAACGCGAGAACGTGGACGAGGACATCCTGGCGATGGGGCAGGGCGCGCACAGGGTGGAGGTGGACATCATGCAGCCGCTCGACATCGACAAGAAGCCCGCCGTGCACACCACGCCGCTGAACCATATCGGGCTGTGGATCGACGACCTGCCCAAAGCCGTGGAATGGCTCACGGCCCAGGGCGTGCGCTTTGCGCCGGGGGGCATCCGCAAGGGCGCCGCCGGATACGACATCACCTTCTTGCACCCGAAGAGCAACGACGAATTTCCGATTGCGGGCGAGGGCGTGCTGATCGAGCTGGTGCAGGCGCCGGAGGACGTGATTGCCGCGCTGGGCTGAGTGGTGGACTAGGTGCGCGGCCCGCACCGGATCATCGGCAGCGCATCAATAGTGCGCCAACGTCGCCCATCCTCGGCCCACTTCGCCGGGGGTTGGCCGCATGATCGCTGCAGATCGCGTGCCGTTGCACGTTGCGCCGCAAGGTCGCCACCAGCCATTCGCTAAAAAGCCGCCAAATGCCCTGAAAACCCCGGCATCTGCACGCAAAAATTTATGGAGTTGCGACCTGTTCATGTCGACCATTTCTTGGCACTTTTTGTGACCACAGGGTGCGCATTCATGCCTTCTTCTCCCGCAGAATCCGCCCCAAGCCGCTGCGCCGACTCCTCGCCGCGCAGGGCACGTCAGCAACGCCTCTGAGCGCCGGGCCCGCCACCGGGCCGTGCAAAGAGTCCTTGAAGAGAACCCAAACCATGTCCATCGCTTTTTCTGCCCCCGCTGCCGCTGCAGCCCCGGCGTCCGCCACTGCAGCGCCCCAAACCGTCCAGATCCATCGCCGCCCCGTGCCGCCGGCGGCACCCGTGGGCCCCTGGTCGGTGGACGCCATCCAGGCCTTGCTCGACAAGCCGCTGATGGACCTGCTGTTCGAAGCGCAGACGGTGCACCGCCAGCACTGGCCTGCGGGCGATGTCGAGCTGGCCACGCTGCTGTCCGTCAAGACCGGTGGCTGCCCCGAAAACTGCGGCTATTGCCCGCAGGCGGCCGAGTTTGACACCGGCGTGAAGGCCGAAAAGCTCATGGAGGTGGACGAAGTGGTGCGCGCCGCGCAGGCCGCCAAGGACGCCGGCGCCACCCGCTTCTGCATGGGCGCCGCCTGGCGCGCGCCCAAGGACCGCGACATTGAAAAAGTGAGCGCCCTGATCGGCGCGGTGAAGGGCCTGGGCCTGCAGACCTGCGCCACGCTGGGCATGCTCGAGTCGCACCAGGCACAGGCGCTGAAGGAAGCCGGGCTCGACTACTACAACCACAACCTCGACACCGCCCCCGAGTACTACACCGACGTGGTCAGCACCCGCCAGTACCAGGACCGGCTCGACACCTTGCAGCACGTGCGCAGCGCCGGCATCAGCGTGTGCTGCGGCGGCATCGTGGGCATGGGCGAGGCGCCGGTGCACCGTGCGGGCCTGATTGCCCAGTTGGCCAACCTGCAGCCCTACCCGGAGTCGGTGCCCATCAACAGCCTGGTGCGCGTGCCCGGGACGCCGCTGGCAGACAGCGACCCCATCGACCCGTTCGACTTTGTGCGCGTGATCGCCGTGGCGCGCATCACCATGCCCAAGGCACGCGTGCGTCTCTCGGCAGGCCGCCAGCAACTGGGCGAGGCCGTGCAGGCGCTGTGCTTCATGGCGGGTGCCAATTCCATCTTCTACGGCGACAAGCTGCTGGTGACGGGCAACCCCGATGTGGATGCCGACGTGCAACTGCTGACGAAGCTGGGGCTGAACGGCCACCGCACCACGACCACCGGCGCCACCGAGCCCGGGCACCAACAGGCCCACGGGCACGCCTGACCAAGGCGAGAGAACGAGAGAGCTGGCGAGAGCCCCTCCGCGCGGCATCGTCGGTCGCAGCCGTGACGAAGATGACGGGCGTGCTCTCGCAGGCATGGTGCTCGTGCATCCTGCGAGCCACACCGAAGGTATCCAATCCCGGCGTCATCATGTCGAGCGCGCGCTCCAGCCAGCGCGACCGAGGTGTGCGGTATGAACGAAGTCGGTCAGGCGGGTGCGATGCGCAGGCCGATTTCGATGCTCTCGGAGGGCAGGTCGGCCGCGATGCGCGCTGCCTGCGCCTGCACTGCTGGGGCACCGTCCGCAAAGCGCTCGGCAATCGCGCGAAACTCTTCGGACAGCACCAGAAACGCGTCCACCATGTCGGGGTCGAAGTGGCTGCCGCGCCCGTCGCGGATGATCTCGACGGCCACTTCGTGCGAGAACGCCGGCTTGTAGACGCGCTCGGAGATGAGGGCGTCGTACACGTCGGCCACCGCCATCAGCCGCGCCGACAGCGGAATGGTGTTGCCCATCAGGCCTTCGGGGTAGCCCGAGCCGTCCCACTTTTCCTGGTGGCTGTAGGTGATCTCCTTGGCATAGCGGAAGAACGGGTTGTCCTGCATGCCCTCGGCCTCGGCCGCCACGATCGCGTCGCGCCCCAGCGTGGTGTGGGTCTTCATGATCTCGAACTCCTGAGGCGTCAGCTTGCCGGGCTTGAGCAGGATGCGGTCCGGAATGCCCACCTTGCCGATGTCGTGCAGCGGGGCCGACTTGAAGATGGTCTCGATGGCCTCGTCCGTCAGCTCTTCCTTGAACCGCGGGTGTTTCTGCAGCCTGCGGGCCAGGGCTTCCACATAGTGCTGCGTGCGGCGGATGTGGTTGCCCGTTTCGTTGTCGCGCGTCTCGGCCAGCGAGGCCATGGCACGGATCGTGGCGTCCTGCAGCTCCGCAAGCGCCCGGGTGCGGCTGGCCACCTCCTGCTCCAGCAGCCGGTTGTGGTGGGCCAGGTAGTCACGCGCGCGCTTGAGCTGCAGGTGGTTGCGCACGCGCGCCATCAGAATGGCCGGGTTGACAGGCTTGGTGATGTAGTCGACCGCCCCCAGCTCCAGGCCGACGCTCTCGTCATCGGCAGCGCTCATGGCGGTAAGGAAGATTACCGGAATGTCTTCGGTGTCGGGGTTGAACTGCAGGCGGCGCAGTACCTCGTAGCCATCCATGTCCGGCATCATGATGTCCAGCAGGATCAGGTCGGGCTTGCTCTCGCCAGCCACGATCTGCAGTGCCCGCTCGCCGCTCGGGGCCAGCTTGACTTTGTAGTCGGTGCGCAGGAGATCACTCATCAGCGACAGGTTGTCGGGCGTGTCGTCCACCACCAGCACGGTGCATTTGCCTTGGGGTTCCAGGGGGCTATTCATGGTTGCTTACCTCCGCAGGTTGTGAATGGTGGGCCGGGGCCGCGCGCAGCAGCGCGAGGGCCTGCACAAAGTCGTAGCCGTCCAGCGCGCGCCTGATGGCGGTGTGCGCTGCCGCTCCCAGCGTGGCCTTCAGCAGCGGGGCGGATTCCTTGAACAGTTCGATCGCGTCCGAGTCGTCATCGGCAAGCAGGGCGTCGAGGCGGCTCACCAGTGTCTTCGCCGCAACGGCATCGGGCTGCGCGCCGGTCGCTGCCGGGTGGGTGGCGGTGTCGTGGGCGTCCTCGACCTCGTTCTCCGGCGGCAAGGCCTGCTGCAATGCGGCCACCAGCGGCTGGCAGGCCTCGTGCACAGACTGCAGAAGGGGGTCTAGTGCAGCGTGAGGGGCCTGCTGCACCAGCGCCTGTTCTGCCGCCTGGGCGCGCTGGGCCAGCCCGGCTGCGCCAATGGTGGCAGCCGTGCCCTTGAGGGTGTGCATGGCGCGCTGGGCGTCTTCCTGGCGGCCCTCTGCCAGCGCTTGCCGCGCGTTGTGCACCGCCTGGGCCTGCCCGGCGACGAACTTGCGCAGCAGGTTTTCGTAGGCCGCCCGCTTGCCCAGCACGCGACGCAGGCCCGATGGCACGTCAAGCCCTTCGATGCCCTGCAGGGCCTGTTCCAGCGTTGCACCGGCGCGGCCCGCTGTGGCGGGCGAGATGGGCGAACCAGCACCGCGCGCTTCTTTGTCGTCCGAACCTGCAGCAACGTCCTGCGGCGTAGCTGCACGGGCAGCGCCGGGCGCAATCCACTGCAACAGGGCGGCAAACAGCTCGTCCGGGTCGATGGGTTTTGCAAGGTGCCCGTTCATGCCGGCCTGCAGGCAGCGGTCGCGGTCCGCGGTCATGGCGTTGGCTGTCATGGCCAGCACGGGCAGCTTGGCCCACGCGGGGTTCAGCCGCAGGTGGCGGGTGGCCGTGAGGCCGTCCATCACCGGCATCTGCATGTCCATCAGCACCAGGTCGTATGCCCGGGCCGCCAGCATGTCGAGCGCCACCTGTCCGTTGTCTGCCACGTCCACCACCACGCCTGCTGCAGCCAACAGTTCGGCCCCCACCTGCTGGTTCAGGTCGTTGTCGTCCACCAGCAGCACACGCGCACCGCGCAGGGCCGACATGTCCCGCGCGCCGCGTGCGGGCCGCGCCGGTAGGCTGGCGGCGGTGACCGCCGTTCTGCCCAGGGCACGCACGGCAGCGTCAAACAGCTGCGAGGGGCTGACGGGCTTGGTCAGCATCAGCGCGATGCCGGCCTGCGCCAATGCTTCGTGAACATCGTCCCGGCCATGGGCCGTGACCAGAATCGGCCGCGGTGGGTGGGGCAGGGCGCCGAGATGGCGGTGGGTTTCCAGCCCGTCCATGCCCGGCATCTTCCAGTCCAGAAAGGCGATCTCGAAGGGTTTGCCCGCTGCGTCTGCCCCCGCGCGCGACCGCCAGCGCCTCTTCGCCCGAGGCGGCGCATTCCACGCGAAAACTCATGCTGGCCAGCAGGTCGGCCATGATCTGGCGCGCCTGCTCGCTGTCGTCCACCACCAGCACGCGCCGACCGCGCAGGTCGGGCTCCGGCAAGAGCGGCCGCTGCTGCGCCACGCCCAGGCCCAGCCGTGCGGTGAACCAGAAAACACTGCCCTGGCCCAGGACGCTGTGCACGCCCACGTCGCCGCCCATCAGGCCCGCCAGGTTTTTCGATATGGCCAACCCCAGGCCCGTGCCGCCGTATTTTCGCGTGGTGGAGGCGTCAGCCTGCTCGAACGAGCGGAACAGGCGTGCCTGCTGCTCCGGCGAAAGCCCGATGCCTGTGTCCTGCACCTCGAAGCGCAGCAGAATGCCCCGATCGTCCCGCTCCACCTCCTGCACCCGCACCACGATTTCGCCCTGGTCCGTGAACTTGACGGCGTTGTTGGCGTAGTTGACGAGGATCTGGCCGAGCCGCAGGGGGTCGCCCCGCAGGTCGTCGGGCAGGGCGGGGTCCACGTCGAACATCAGCTCCAGGCCCTTGCTGCCGCACTTCTGGCCGATCAGGTTGGCCACGTTGTCGAGCACGCTGCGCAGACCGAAATCCACCACCTCCACGGTCAGCTTGCCCGCTTCGATCTTGCTGAAATCCAGGATGTCGTTGATGAGACCCAGAAGGTGCTGGCCGGAGCGCTGGATTTTTTCGACGTAGTCGCGCTGGCGGGGCGTGAGGTCGGTGCCCAGCGCAAGGTGGCTCATGCCGATCACGGCGTTCATCGGGGTTCGGATCTCGTGGCTCATGTTGGCCAGAAAGTCGGACTTCATCTGCGAGGCGTCTTCGGCCCGGGCACGGGCAATCTCCAACTCTTCCTCGTGCTGGCGCAGGGCGACGTTCAGCTCCTGCAGCTCTGCGGTGCGTTCGGCCACGCGCGCTTCCAGCGCTTCTTCATTGCGCTGCAATGCCTGCACCAGTTTGGCTTGCGCCGCCATGGCTACCGATTTCGCCTTTTCGCGTTTCACAAACTGGCGCGCCATCGCAAAGGCGAGCAAAAAGGTAAGCACCGCCTGAAATGCCGTGAGCGCGGTGGTGAGCAGGGTCTGGTGCTTCACTTCTGCGTTGCGCGTGTCGCCCAGCAAGGCCGAAACGCGCGATGCGTTCAAAGACAGCTCCTGCACTGGCTCGCGCAGTGCGTTGAGCTCGTTGCGCAGCAAGGCCATGTTCTGGCGGCGCGTGGGCGCATCCACACTGCGGCCGAACAGAAGGTCGCCCTTGGCCACGAAAGTCTGCAGCGAAGCCAGCGCCTTGCCGTAGATGGGCTCCTCCACCATCAGGGTGCGCGCGCTGCCACTCTCCAGCGCACTGAAACGGCTCAGAAAGAGGTCGTAGCGCAATTCGAGCCGTTCATACGGCAGGCTTTCAGGATCGAGGACGTATTGATGCAGGGCGTGGTCGAATTTTTCGTACTCCACGTTGAGCTGCAAAAACGACCACAACGCGTTCACGTCGCCACGCCGCATCACCGCTTCCACGCTGCGGTACTGGTGGTATTGCACCGTGGCAATGGCCACGTAGGCCACCACCAGGCCCGTGATGAGCACCCGCAGGATGTATTTGCTGGGCAACATGCTGATGCGGTGCTGGTGCGGCGGCAGGAATAGCGCCTGCCTGCCTACTGGATGCGCAACAGGTGCAGCTGCCAGGCTGCCCGGTTGTAGTACAGCTCGCTGCGCAGTTCGGCCTTGGTGTCGAACGGAAAAACAATGAACAGCGGGCCTTTTTCACGCACCGGCATGGGCTTGTTGTTCATCAGCCGAGCGACGATGACGTCGTGCCGGGTGGCATCGTCCACCGGGATCTCGGTCTTGTAGTCGTTGAGCGCCACGGCCGTGATCTTGCTGCCCTTGGCGCCGGCAGCTGCTAGCACATCCCGCAGCAGCGGGCCCGTGAACGTCACGGCATGGGGGTACCAGGGCGTTTTGGTGGAAAAGCTTTGCTGGGGCAGTTGCTCCAGCATCTTCATGTCGAACACCGCCTTGCCCGCTTGGTTGGGGTGGCCGATGCTGCCCTCCACCGTCAGGATGACCGGGCCCTCTGGCTTGTCGAGCGCCAGCGCGTGGGGGCCAAGTACGCCCAGACACGACAGCACTGCAAGCGCAAGGGCGACTGCCCTGGCCGACAACAACGTGGCGACAGTGAACATGACGACCCCCCTCGCTTGTATTGGGCACATATTTGGGCGTTGCGCCGCAAAAGGTAAACAGATTTATAACCCGGGCGAGGTAGGAATGTGCCAGTGCTTTGGTGCACTGCGCAACAGCATTCACTTTTTTTTACGATTCATGCCTGCGTAAGTGGGCTGTGGCAGGGCGCCGCGCAGGGGGAGGGCGCATGGGAATTTGAACGTCAGACGGCAAGCGTCAAAGGGTGTTGAGCGGCACCTTCAGATAGCGCACACCGTTGTCCTCCGGCGGCGGCATGGCGCCCGCCCGGATGTTGACCTGCACGGCCGGAAGTATGAGCACCGGCATGTCAAGCCCGGCGTCCCGCCGCGTGCGAAGCTCCACAAACGCCTCTTCGCTCACGCCATCGCGCACATGGATGTTGCGCTCGCGCTGGTCGGCCACCGTGCACATCCAGGTTGGCGTACGGCCATCCGGAGGGTAGTCGTGGCACATGAACAGCCGCGTCTCGGGCGGCAGCGCGAGAAGCCGGCGCACCGACTGGTACAGCGTATGCGCGCTGCCCCCGGGGAAGTCGCAGCGCGCAGTTCCCACATCGGGCATGAACAAGGTGTCTCCCACGAACACGGCGTCTCCCACCTGGTAGGCCATGCAGGCAGGCGTGTGGCCGGGAACGGCCAGCGCCCGAGCCTTCAACTGGCCAATGTCGAACACGTCGTTGTCGTGCAGCAGATGGTCGAACTGGCTGCCATCCGGGTGGAAGCCGGGCTCCAGATGAAAGACCTTGTTGAACACTTTCTGCACCTGGGTGATGGAGGCCCCAATGGCGATTTTTCCGCCCAGCTTGCCCCGAAGGTAGTGCGCAGCCGACAGATGGTCGGCATGCGCATGGGTCTCCAGAATCCATTGCACGGTCAGCGCTTGGCGTTGCACGAACGCCACGATCCTGTCGGCAGACTGCGGTCGCGTGCGGCCCGACTTCGGGTCGTAATCCAGCACCGAGTCGACCACGGCGCAGTGGCCGCCAGGCTGATCGAACACCACATAGCTCACCGTACCGGTGGCGTCATCGAAGAAGGCTTCTATCTGAGGTTGCATTGGCGGGCTCCGGTTTCAATCTCCATCCAAATAGTTTATTGACTAATAGTTTGTTGGTCAATAGAATATTGACATTGAATTTGATAAGGAGCGCACCGCATGCTTGCAGAGACACCCTTGGACCTTGACGCCTTGCGCAAGTCCGCCGACAACGCGTGCCGCTTGATGAAAGTGTTGTCCAACCCTGACCGCCTGCTGCTGCTGTGCCAGTTGACCCAGGGTGAAAAGCGGGTGGGCGAACTGGAAGAGCTGGTCGGCATCTCTCAGCCCACCTTGTCGCAACAACTGGGCGTCTTGCGCGAAGAGGGCCTCGTCAATACCCGCCGCGAGGGCAAGAACATCTATTACGAGATCGCAAGCCCCCAGGCCATGGCGGTGATGAACGTGTTGTTTGAACAGTTCTGCGGCCCGGCATCGGAGAGCCCATCATGCTGATCGACTGGACCCATTTCACCCCCTGGACGGCCCTCGCGGGCGGCATCTTGCTGGGCCTCGCGTCGGCACTGTTTGTGCTGCTCAGCGGGCGGATCCTCGGCATCAGCGGCATCGTGGGCGGGCTGCTGCGCCCACGCGCTGGAGACGTGGGCTGGCGTCTCGCTTTTGTGCTGGGCTTGCTGGTGGCGCCGGGCCTGTACTGGCTGGTGGCCGGCCCCACGCAGCCGCGCATTGATGCGACCTGGGGCATGGTGGTACTTGCGGGCTTGTTGGTGGGCATCGGCACCCGCTACGGATCGGGCTGCACCAGTGGTCATGGCGTGTGCGGACTTTCGCGTTTGTCGCCCCGGTCCCTGGTTGCAACGCTCGCCTTCATGGGCGCCGGGTTTGTCACCGTCTTCCTCATCCGGCATGTGCTGGCCTGACCACCCACCATGCATTTCAGGAGAACGAACACCATGAAAAATCGCATCGCAGAATTTGCGGTCGGCCTGATCTTCGGACTGGGCCTCATCGTTTCAGGCATGACCGACCCCGGCAAGGTACTGGGGTTTCTGGACCTGGCCGGCTTGTGGGACCCATCGCTCGCCTTGGTGATGGGCGGCGCCATTGCGGTGGGCGTGTTGGCGTTCGCCGTCGCCAAGAAGCGCACCACCGCATTCCTGGGTGGCGCCATGCAGCTCCCCGCGTCGCGCGACATTGACCGCCGCCTGGTGGTCGGGAGCCTCATCTTCGGGGTGGGCTGGGGCATTGCAGGCTTTTGCCCGGGGCCCGCCATCGTTTCGGCAGGCGCAGGGCAGCCCAAAGCCATCGTCTTTGTGATTGCCATGCTGATGGGCATGTGGCTGTTTGAACTGGCAGAACGCATGTCGCAGCGCACTCCGTCGCCCCACACCGGAGGCCAGTGATATGTCGCTTCAAATCATTGCCCTCAGCCCCGACTTCGCGGTGTCGCCGCAACTGGCCACCATGGACTTTGCGTCTTTGGCGGAGCAGGGGTTCAAGACCATCATCAACAACCGACCCGACGGGGAGGGCGGTGGTGCACAACCCACCAGCCCGGACATGGAGCACGCCGCCAAATTGGCCGGTCTGCACTACGTTTATCTGCCCGTGGTAAGCGGCGCCATCACGCCTGACCAGGTGCTGGCGATGCAAAAAACTCTGATGGCGGCCCCCAAGCCCATCTTGGCGTTTTGTCGTTCGGGTGCGCGATCTGCACAGTTGTTTGGCCTGGTGCAGAACCTGGATGCCGACGCGTCCTGAGCATCCGCGAACCATCATGAACTTCGTTCCCGACTGGGTCCGTCACTACCAGAAATCCTGGCTTGGCGGAGACACCGTCGCCGGCGTGATCGTCACGGTGATGCTGATCCCGCAGAGCCTGGCCTATGCGCTCCTGGCGGGCTTGCCACCCGAGGTGGGGCTGTATGCCAGCATCCTGCCCCTCATTGCCTATGCCATGCTGGGTTCCAGCATGACGCTGGCGGTGGGGCCGGTGGCTGTGGCATCGCTCATGACGGCGAGCGCCTTGCAGCCGCTGGCGACGCCCGGATCGCCCGACTACGTAGCGTTGGCCACGCTGCTGTCCTTGCTCTCAGGGGGCATGTTGCTGCTGTTTGGCGCCCTGCGGCTGGGATTTCTGTCCCATTTGCTGAGCCATCCTGTGATCAGCGGCTTTATCTCGGGTTCGGCCGTGCTGATCGCTGCGGGACAAGTCAAGCACCTGCTGGGTGTGAATGCCGGCGGCACCAATGTCTTTGACACCGTGGCGCAACTGGCGCAGGCGGCGCCACGAACCAATCCAGTCACGCTGGGCATCGGAGCGGGCTGCCTCCTTTTTCTGTTGCTGGCGCGCAAGTCCATGGCGCCTTGGCTGGTCCGCCTGGGCGCAAGCCCGCGACGGGCTGACATGGCGTCCAAGCTTGCGCCGATGTTGGCGGTGCTGGTGTCCACGGCAGGGGTGGCAACGATGCGCTGGGACGTCACGGCAGGGGTGAGCATCGTCGGTGCGGTGCCAGAGGGATTGCCGCAGATCGCGTGGCCGACGGTTTCGATGGCGTCTTTGGGTTCTTTGCTGCTGCCCGCCTTGCTGATCTCGCTGGTGGGTTTTGTGGAAAGCGTGTCGGTGGCGCAATCCCTGGCACTCAAGCGGCAGCAGCGCATTCAGCCCAACCGGGAGCTGCTGGGCCTGGGCGCTGCCAACATTGCCAGCGGCCTGTCGGGTGGTTTTCCCGTGACCGGCGGTTTTGCGCGGTCGGTTGTCAACTTTGCGGCGGGCGCCAACACCCCGCTGGCAGGTGTCATTTCTGCGGTGCTGATGGGCGTGGTGATCGCAGCGCTGACCGGCCTGTTTCACTATTTGCCCCACGCCGTGCTGGCGGCCACCATCATCGTGGCCGTGGTGTCGCTGATCGATGTGGAGGCGTTGCGCGAGGCGTGGCGATACGACAAGGCTGACGCCGTGGCCCTGCTGGCCACCGCCGGGGGTGTGGTCGCTGTGGGCGTGGAAGCCGGCATCCTGATGGGGGTGGCGTTGTCTTTGGGCACCCTGGTGTGGCGCAGCAGCCATCCACACATCGCGGTGGTCGGGCGCGTGCCCGGCACAGAGCACTTTCGCAACGTGTCCCGCCACACGGTTACGACAGAGCCCGGCCTCATAGCCGTGCGGGTGGATGAAAGCCTGTATTTCGCCAACTCGGAGGTTTTGCTGGACCGCGTTGAAGGGCTGGTGGCCGCCGAGCCGCATACGCGCCACGTGCTTCTGGTGTGCTCAGCCGTCAACCAGATCGACACGACCGCGTTGGCCGTGCTCACGAATCTGGAGCGAAGCCTGGCGCACCGTGGCATGGCGCTGCTGCTGGCCGAAGTGAAAGGACCGGTCCTCGATCGATTGAGCGAGACAGCCCTCGGCCATCGGCTGGAAGGACGGATTTTTTTGAGTACCCATGCTGCCTTCGAATACGCAAGGCAGGCCAGCGACATGCCTGGGCGTTACGACGATCCTGCGGCGACGATCTAGTTTGTGACAGACAGGCGCAGACGTTCTTGAAGCGGGGGTCATGTGAACAACCCCGCAAACCATTCACCGCAAAGTGGCTGAATAATTTTACATAATATACATCGTATCAACTCAATACACCGTGTCCGTGGCGCTCCATAGCCAGCCCGCCCCAATGCACCCGCTACCATCCACCCCCATGATCCACACCCCCAACCCAACGCCATCGTCCCCGTCTTCCCCCATCCATTTCGGCCACCAGGGGCGCGTATGCGTCGTGACGGGCGGTGCGCAAGGCATTGGCGAGGCGTGTGTGCGCCGGTTTGCGGCCGATGGTGCCAGGCCGGTCATCGTGGATGTGGATGACGTGCGCGGGCAGGCGCTGGCGCACGAGCTGGGTGCGATGTATGTGCACTGCGACGTGGGCGACAAGGCGCAGGTGGATGCGCTGGTGGCCCAGGTGCTGGCAGCGCACGGGCGCATCGACGTGCTGGTGAACAACGCGGGCATCTTTCGCGCGGCGGATTTTCTGGACGTGTCCGAGGCAGATTTCGATGCCGTGCTGCGGGTCAACCTGAAAGGTTCGTTCCTGGTTGGCCAGGCCGTGGCACGTGCCATGGCGTCTTCCGGCGGCGGCGCCATCGTCAACATGAGCTCGGTCAACGGCGTGCTGGCCATTCCCAGCATCGCCAGCTACAACGTGAGCAAGGGCGGCGTGAACCAGCTCACCCGGGTAATGGCGCTGGCACTGGCCGACCAAAATATCCGCGTGAACGCGGTGGCCCCGGGCACGATAGCGACCGAACTCGCCGCCAAGGCCGTGCTGACGAGCGACGAGGCCCGCGCCAAGATCATGAGCCGCACGCCGATGAAGCGGCTGGGCGAGCCGTCCGAGATCGCCGACGTGGTGGCCTGGCTGGCCAGCGATGCGGCCAGCTACGTGACCGGTGAAATCGTGACCGTGGACGGCGGACGCATGACGCTGAACTACACCGTTCCGGTGTGAGCATCCGGCATTTGCTATAAATTTAATAGCTGTAAGCGCTTATACATAAAGCGCTGACGGCCATTTTGATTCAAACTTTGGGGCCCGAAAGACGCAACAGCAGGCTTGCCGTGCTGCGCGGCCACCCTACCCGCCCGAACCAAGCCCCCCCTGCGATGGCCCAGGCATTGACGAAGCCGTAGAGCACCAGCGCCGCCGCCTGCGCGGCAAACACGGCCGCGATGCCGCCGCCCGCTCGCAGGGCAAGCCAGCCGCCCGCCACGGCCACGCACAGCCGCGCCAGGTTGCCCACCACCGGCCACGCCAGGCGCCCTGCCCCTTGCGAGGCGAAGTACAGCACCAGCCCCAGGCCGAAGAAGCCGTACACCGGCCCAACGGTGCGCAGATATGTGGCGCCGGCCTCCAACATGGCCGGATCGGTGTCGAACAGCGACAGCCATGCGTGCGGGAAGAGCGCGGCCCACAGCCCAATGGCTTCGGCCATCGCAAACGCCATGGCGGCGCCCACCCAGGTGGCGCGCAGGGCGCGCTCGTGCTGGCCCGCGCCCATGCAGGTGCCCACCATGGCAAGCAGTGGCGCGCCCAGGCCAAACACCAGCGGCACCAGCAGATATTCCAGGCGCGATGCCGTGCCGTAGCCGGCAATGGCCGCCGTGCCAAAGCCGCCCACCAGCGCGGTGGTCACGCCGATGGCCAGGTTGGTGGCAAGCGTGGACACCGTGCCCACCAGGCCCACGCGCAGGATGTCCCAGAACAAGGCCCAGCGAAACCGGATGTGGGCCAGCGACGGCCGCAGCAGGCTGCGCGGCGACCACAGATAGGCGGCCAGCGCCACGCTGCCGAGCAGGTAGTACGCCATCAGCGCGATGGCACCGCCCGCAATGCCCAGCCCGGGCACCGGCCCCCAGCCAAAGATCAAGAGCGGCGACAGGGGCACCAGCACCAGGGCGCCCAGCACCGTGACCCAGGCGGGCACCGCCATGTTGCCAGTGCCGCGAATCACGGCCGACAGGGTGTTGAACAGCCAGACCACCCATGCGCCTGCAAACACCCAGTTGGAATAGACCAGCGCCGCCTCCAGCGCGCCGCCGGTACCGCCCATGCGGCTGTAGAGCCACCGCCCTCCTCCCAGCGCCGCCACGGTGAACACCAGCGAAAACACGGCCGAGATCACCAGCGCGTGCAGCACGAGGGCGTCGGCGTCGCCGCGCCGGCGCGCGCCCAGGGCCCGGGCGATGGCGGATGCGATGCCGCCGCCCATGGCGCCGGCGGACGTCATCTGCATGAGCATGACCGCCGGAAACACCAGCGCCATGCCCGCCAGCGCGTCGGTGCCCAGCTTGCCCACGAAGTAGGTCTCGATCAGCCCCACACCGGCCTGCGCCAGCATGACGAGCACGTTGGGCCACGCCAGCCGAAGCAAAGTGGGTGCAATGGGCGCCTCCAGCAGCATGCGGGTGCGCGGGTTGACCGCCTCGGCGGGCGCTGCCGCCGGGGCGCCGTCTGCGGCTGTGCCGGCCACAGATGAGAGGGCCTGCGTGGTCATTCGCCCGCCAGGGGCGTGGCCCCCGGTGCACCCGGCCTGCGCGGCACGACGATGCGCACGGTGGACACCTGCAGCACATCGCCGTGCTGGTTGCGTGTTTCGCTGCGCACCGTGACCATGCCCCGGTCGGGCTTGGAGCGGGAGGGCTGGACCTGCACGACCTCGCTCACCACATGCAGCACGTCGGTGGCGCGGGTGGGACGGGGCCAGCTCAGCTCGCCCCCCGCGCCGATGATGCCGCCGGCCACCGGCAGGCCGCTGGTCACCTGCAGCCGCATGGTGACGGCCGCCGTGTGCCAGCCACTGGCGGCCAGGCCGCCGAACAGCGTGGCGCGGGCGGCGGCATCGTCCAGATGAAAAGGCTGCGGGTCGAACTGGGCCGCGAAGGCGGTGATCTGCGCTTCGTCCATGGCGTGCTCGCCGCTGCGGAACTGGTCGCCCACGGCCAGGTCGTCCAGGTACAGCGGGGAAGTGCTTGCTGGTGAGTTCACGGCGTGCATCTTTCTTGAATGAACGTTTGAGTCGATGGGGTCAGGCGGCAACCGCAGGCCGTGGCAAGGGCGACTCGCGGATGGGCAGGTGCACCAGCGCGGCGCCCAGCGCCAGCACGATGTCGATGTACCAGACCCAGTCGTAGCTGCCCGTGGCCTGGAACACGCTGCCGCCCAGATACGCCCCCAAAAACCCGCCTACCTGGTGCGACAGCATGACGATGCCGAACAGCATGGCCATGTTGGCGGTGCCGAACATCTTGGCCACCAGGCCGGCCGTGGGCGGCACGGTGGACAAGAACGTGATGCCCATCACGGCGGCAAACACCAGCACCACGGCCGGCGTCTTGGGCGCCAGCAGAAACACCAGCACCGCCAGACCGCGCGTCGCATACAACAGCGACAGCAGCGACTTCATGCGCCATCGCCCCACCGCCCAGCCCATGGCCAGGCTGCCCACGATGTTGAACAGGCCGATCACCGCCAGCGCCCAGCCACCCACTTCCGGCGCCAGCCCACAGGCCGCGATCACGCCCGGCAGGTGCGTGGCCAAGAAGGCCACGTGAAAGCCGCACACCAGAAAGCCCAGCGCCAGATACCGATAGCCCGGCGTAGCCAGCGCCTGCGCAATGGCCTCGCGCGCCGTCAGCGCCTTCTGGCCTGTGGCAGCCGCCGCCTGGGCCGCGAGTGCGTTGGAATTGCCCTTGAGCACCCAGGCCGCAGGCAGCGCCAGCAGCACCAGCACCCCCAGCCACTGCATCGCATTGGCCCAGCCCACGGAGGCAATCAGCGCCACGGCAATCGGCGCCATGATGAACTGGCCGAATGAGCCGCCCGCATTGACCACGCCGCTGGCCAGCCCGCGCCGCGACGGCGGCACCAGCCGCGCCGTGGCCGCCATCAGCACCGAGGGGCCGGCCATGCCCGCGCCGCCTGCGGCCAGCACGCCGATGGCGAAGATCAGCCCCGCCGTGCTCGTCATGTAAGGCGTGATGAACGTGCCCAGCGCCACCAGCACCGCGCCCGCCAGAATGACGCGGCCGGTGCCGATGCGGTCGGCCACCGCGCCCGCAAACGGCTGCGTGAGGCCCCACCACAGCTGGCCAAAGGCAAACGCCAGGCTGATGCTGCCCAGCCCCAGGCCCGTGGACGTGTTGAGCGACGACAAGAACAACCCCATGGTCTGCCGTGTGCCCATGGTCAGTGCAAAGGCTCCTGCGGCCGCCAGCAGCACCAGCCACAAGGCCATGCGAGCGCCGGGCGCAGTCAGCGGGCCGCTGCGGGTGTCGTCATTCGCCATGGTCCACCTCCGCAGGCAAGGCCGCCAGCAGGGCCAGCGAATCGTCTACCAGCGCATGCAGCGCCGCCACGCGCTCCACGCCCAGGGTTTCGTTCAGCGCCAGCTGCGCCGCCTTCCAGTGGCGCTGCGCCTCGGCGCGCTTGCTGCGGCCGGCGTCGGTGATGTGCACCAGCCGGCTGCGCGCGTCGGCCCCCGCCTCCAGCGTCACCCAGCCCGCATCCACCAGCGGGCGCAGGTTGCGGGTGAGCGTGGACGCATCCATCTTCATCGCCTCGGCCAGATCGCCCGGCCGGATCGGCCCCAACCGCAGCACATGCGACAGCAGCGAATACTGCGTGGTCTTGAGCCCGCACTGCGCCATTTCGGTGTCGTAGTGGCTGGCCACGCGGCGCATCAGCTGGCGCAGCTTGAAATTGGTGCAGCCCTGCGGCAACAGCGTTGCGGGGGATGCCGCGGGTACGGCCGGAGCGGCGTCTGCAGCCGCTATGTCGGCGGGTGCGTCGGCAGGCGCCTCAGGGGGTGCATGGAAGGATTTGCTGGCTTGCATGGATTTGATTGTATCTGCAATAATTGCATATGCAAGTCATCAATCGCGAACCCCGGCAACGCTGAACACATTCCAACACCCCCCACCGCACCCCATGACCCAACACAACCACCTTGAACACTGGCTCGCGCAGGAGCGCGACATCCTCGCCACACTGGAGGCAGGCCCCGGCCCGGGCGTAGCCCGGCGCGAACAGATTGCGCACCTCACCGGCCTGCAGCAGATGCAGGCCATGCTGCGCGGCGAGCTGCCCTATGCCGCCATTGCCAAGACACTCGATTTCCTGATCGTGGAGGTGGGCGACGGCACTGCCATCTTCCAGGGCACGCCAAGGGCCGAGCACCTCAACCCCATGGGCACCGTGCACGGCGGCTGGTTTGCCACGCTGCTGGATTCGGCGCTGGGCTGCGCGGTGCACACGCGCATGGAGCCGGGGCGCGGCTATACCACGGCAGAGCTGGGCATCAACCTGGTCAAGGCCATCACGCCCAAAGTGCCCCGCGTGCGGGCCGAGGGCCGTGTGATCCACAGCGGCCGCCAGCTGGCCACCGCCGAAGCGCGCCTGGTGGGGCCGGACGGCACGCTGTATGCCCACGCCACCACCACCTGCCTGGTCTTCGACTTGCCTGCACAATCGCGCGGATGAAATTCCTCCACACGATGCTGCGCGTTGGCAACCTTCAACGCTCGATTGACTTCTACACCCAGGTGCTGGGCATGCAGCTGCTGCGCCAGTCCGAGAACCCTGAGTACAAGTATTCGCTGGCGTTTTTAGGTTTTGACGGCGGCAACCCCGGCCAGGCAGAGATCGAGCTGACCTACAACTGGGGCGTGGAAAGCTACGAGATGGGCACGGCCTATGGCCACATCGCCCTGGGTGTGCCCGACGTGTACGCCGCGTGCGAGAAGATCAAGGCCAGCGGCGGCAACGTGACGCGCGAGGCCGGCCCGGTGAAGGGCGGCACCACGGTGATCGCCTTCGTGACCGACCCCGACGGTTACAAGATCGAGCTGATTCAGCGCGCCCAGGGCGCAGGCGGTCAGGGCCTGCGTTGAAGTGCAATTCAATATTGATAGCACTCAGCGCTTGATGGATAAGCGCTGAGGGGCATTTTTATTCAGACAACCCGGCCTGGCCGGGTTTTTTCATGCCCGGCGTGCCGCCGCCGCTACCCGCTTTCAACGGTAGAGTGGCCCCATGACGAATCTCCCAGCGCCGCTGCGCGACCCGGCGCCCATGCTCGAACGCGCCCTGGCCGAATGGGGCGGCCATCAGGACCTGTGGGTGTTTGGCTATGGCTCGCTGATCTGGCGGCCGGATTTTGACTACGCCGAGCGCCGCCCCGCCAAGGTCCACGGCTGGCACCGCGCCCTCAAGATGTGGAGCCGCATCAACCGGGGCACGCCGGAATGCCCCGGCCTGGTGTTTGGCATGCTGTCGGGCGGCAGCTGCAGGGGCATGGTGTTCCGGGTGCCGCGCGCGCAGGCCCAGCAGGTGATGATCAACCTCTGGCAGCGCGAGATGGTCACCGCCGTGTACGACCCACGCTGGCTGACCTGCCACACCCCGCAGGGCCCGGTCAGCGCACTGGCGTTCACGCTGTCGCGCAAGAGCCCCAACCACACGGGCGTGCTGCCCGACCATGAATACAGCCGCATCTTCGAGCAGGCCTGCGGCCGGTATGGCACCACGCGGGACTACGCCCAGGCCACCTTTGACGAGCTGCGCCGCCACGGCATCCACGACCGGGCATTGGGCCGCCTGATTGCATTGGCAAAAAAAGAGGTGTAGTTATCGGCGGGCATGGCTACGATGGCGGCACGTTGCACCCGGTGCATGCTTTTGTCCCCCGTTTTCAAGGAGTTCCCAGCCATGACGAACCAACCGTTTTCCGCCTTGCGGATGCTCTCGTGTGCGGTGGCCGCACTGACCCTGGCAGGCTGCGCACACACCCATCTGGAGGGCTACCGCGCCGTGGCCAAGCTGGAGCCCACGCGCGGCAACACCACGCACGGCACCGTCACCTTTGTGCAGCGCGGCGACAGCGTGCGCGTGCATGGCGAGATCCGCGGCCTCAAGCCCAATGCCGAACACGGTTTTCACATCCACGAAAAGGGTGACTGCTCCAGCGGCGACGGCATGAGCACCGGCGGGCACTTCAACCCCACCACCAAACCCCATGGGCACCACGGTGCGGGCGAGCACCACGCGGGCGACCTGCCCAGCCTGAAGGCCGACAAATACGGCGTGGCGGCGTTCAGCTTCCGCACCAGCACGATCAGCGTTCAAGGCCCGGTGACCGACATCATCGGCCGAGGCCTCATCGTGCACCGCGACCCCGACGACTACACCACCCAGCCCACCGGCAACGCCGGTCCGCGCCTGGCCTGCGCCGTCATCGAGAGCCAGCCGGTCAAGCGCATCTGATTGCACACAGAGCCCGGCCTCAGCCTGATCCACCGTGCGCGGCCGAGGCCGCAAGGCGTTGCGCCAGAATTTCCTCCGCCCGTGCCAGGTCCTGCACGGTGTCCACATCGGTCACGGTGCCCACGTCTTCCACACTCACCTGCCGCAGCCTGCCCTGCTGGGCGTACTGGCGGACGATACGGGCCGCGCCCTGTTCTCCCGTCAGCGTCATCAGTTCTGCGCCACACGCCGACGCAAAACCCACAGGGTGCCCGCGTTCGCCCTGGTACACCGGCTGTACCACCGCACCGCCCTCGGCAGCGGCGGCTTGCAGGGCGCAGGCCATGCTGCGCAAGGTGCCCGGCAAGACGAGCGGCAAATCCCCAGGTAGCACCAGCCAACCGTTGGCACCGGCCGTGGCGCGCACGGCGGCCGCAATCGAATCGCCCATGCCCGGGTGTCCAGCGTCCTCCACGTGCCAGGCCAGGCCACTGGCGCGCACGGCGGCCAGCGTGTGCTCCAGCACCGTGGTGCTGCCCAGCGGCGCACACAGCTTGTGGGTTGCGCCCCCCGAGGCTTTAAACCGCTCGCCCCGGCCCGAGGCCAGGACCAGAACAACGGGGCCGGGTGAAGATGAAGCAAGCATGGGTTGGGGGAATGTGCGGCGCGGTCACCGATTCTAGAAATACGAAATACACCCTCGCTGCGCACCGGTCAGGAAGGTGCAACGAACTCAAAACGCCCCGCTGGTCACCGAAAAATCCGCCTGCCCCACCGCCAGCGCATGCAGGGGTAATCTCGGTTTTTGAGCAAAACCTGAAATCACCCGCAAAAAATCAAGTGATATCAATCACTTAGCTCGGCTCACACGCTTGCTCGGAACCTTGAAGTTTTCAAGGGTGTACCCTCGTTCAAGCGCTTCGTTCAGCCATGTTGGCCGACGCCCGCGTCCCGCCCAGGTGTTGCCATTGCCGTCTTGGTAGCCCGCCTGTACCTGTGGCCGTGCAATTGGCGTCTTTGGGTGCTTTGGAGTTGCCAACTTGGGTGCTTGATGGGACTGATCAAACAGATCGGATGGAATCAGCTCGTATTGAGCAATAACCTTCTTCAACAGAGGAATGATCTCCTCCGCTCCGTTGGCTTGGCTCATTGCCTCTTCTAGGCGTTTTTTCATTTGACTCAGCGTCTTTGGCACCGAACACCTCTCTTTGAGCAATTAGGCCGCATGATAGAAGCCTCCGGACGTCCGAAGCGCCCGCCTATCACTGCTGTTCTTCGAAGTAAGTTTGGCTTGTGAAGTTGTCCGCCATTTCGATTCGCAGACGAAAGTCAATGCTCTCCTTTTTTTTCTTCTTGCTCAGGATATGCAGTTTCACAGGCGAGTAATAGCTTGTGCTCGGAGGGACTTCGTATTGCTTCCCATAGATGGTGACCATGGATGCGGGTTCTTTCTGCTGCAGAACTGAAAACTCTCCGTTGCGCACGACCTCCATCAGTGACTTACCCCCATCAGCACACGCGACAGTCATCGTCGGTGAACCGGTGATCTGAGAGCGCTGGTAGGAGAGCTTGCCCTCAACGATATCGCTGACTCGCGCCAGGGCCCGATGATCGTCAGTGGAGATGCTCTCGAAAATATCGATCGGCGCACTTTTCCTGAGGAATCTAAGCACACTTCTGGCTCGTCTTGCGTAGTGAGCAAATGCGAGGGTTTCGTTCATCGCCTCTATATGCTTTGGTATGTGAAACTTCCCCGCTGCAACTTGATTTCCATCGACTTCCAAGACGAACGAAACAGACGCGAATGGATCAAGAATTGCTTCTAGCAGGTTGATAAAGACGTCCAAGTAGGGAGGGTTGGCAGCCTCTTTTCCTTGCCACGCTTTTAAGTTGGTCGTCAGAGTCGATACCGACTGAACATCATTACCATTCGTTGGGGTGAAAGCTAATTCCACGTCCAGAAGACCGCCACATCCAACGCCTGCAAATCGGATTTGCTTGCGCCCAACTGTTAGTTGACCACTAATGGTTTCAAAAATTGCCGGTTCGATCTGGGGCGCAAGTATCTTCAACAGGGCTGGGCGTGCCATCGGCATGATCGTTATCGATGCCAGGTCGGCATCTTTGTGCAGCACATCGAAGAGTTTTGATCCTTCAAACACGACCCCATCGAGTGGCAGCGTCGCTTCACGGCCCTCGTCAATGGACGCCTGAAGGCCCCTGCGCCAGAGATCAGCCGATTCTTGTCCAATCTTGATGGAAAAAGACACGGTCTCTTTCGCGCCCACGGTAATCGTTGTGTTGCCACCCGAGTACGTCGTTGAAACAGTGAACCTCGGATCCACCGCTTCCAATTGATCGACCAAGGCTTTGTGCACATTGCCTATGGCTTCTGGATAGAACCCAGGCGTTCGAGTGCCCATGGCCATCGCGGCCATCCGATAGATGTCCTTTTGATCGGGAAGCCGCTTGCCTTGCTCCATTAGAGCTCTTGCCTCAGCTAGTGATTTCCATGCTTTGAGCGTTTCTGCAGAGTACGAGTCGGGGTCACGGTCGATGATTGTTGAGCAGGTCTGGCATAGCCAGATGATGTTGCCGAAGCCGCGCCGTTCTTCTGCCGTCATGGTCGCGAGGTATCGTGGTCCCCCAGGCGATGCTGCATGGATATGTGCCCCAACGCCCACGTTGGAGAAACCAACTTCACCCACAGGCGCGGAGGTGGTTGCACGGCAATCGGGTTGGGAGCACTGGCCAGCCACTCGCTGGTACGCCTGATTCTTGATCGGTTTCGTGAAGTCGTCGCGTGCCATTGGATTGTCGCTAGGTTGTATGCAGATACTGTGTGGAGCTTTTTCGCCGACTGCCGGCCGGCGTGCAAGAAATCAATGGCCGTCCATCGGTTTTTTCTTGCGAGCGGACCTAGGCGGCGGTTGAAACTGCGCCACCAATGCACGCAAGGTGTCAGCCTCCGCTTTGTGCTGCGCCACTGCCTGCAGTGCCTGCTGTAACTCAACGCCTTGCAGTTGGTTCACGCGGGCGCTCTCGGCCAGCGAAGCCCGTACGCTCTCTAGGTCTGCGGCCAATCGTGTCTGGACTGCATTGGCCTCCAGGACCTTGGTATGGTGATCGCGCTCCACTTCTGCGAGCTTGCCCCGCAGTTGCTCCAGTTGCTTGTCTGCCTGCGTTCGAGCAGTGCGCTCCCGATCAATTTCACGAAGCGCGCGGCGCTCGGCCTCGGCCGCTCGGGAGGCCGCGTCGTCGATGGCCGCACGCCCCTTGTCAAGTTCAGCGCTGAAATGCTGTCGGCTTTTAGACTGCTCCAGCTTCAGTTCATCCACCTGCCGGGACAGCGCCTCACCCCGCGCAGTGCATGCGGCGTGCGCACGCCGCTCTTGTTCAAGCTCAGCAGCAAGGCCCTGAACTCGGATCTCCAGTTCAGCGGCTTTGCTCTGTGCGGTCTGTATTTGGGCCTCCAGGGCAGTGCTTCGCTGCTGAGCCTCCTGCAGCTCTGTCTGGGCACTCTGGGCTTCGGTCCGGGCTTCCACGCGTAGAACAGCCAGTTCCTCGCGTGCCAACTCCGTTGCCTGGGTCCACAGCACGCTGACCGCCTGGCCTGCGGCCTCTTTCAGCGCTTCCGGTAGATCGGGGTGATCGATCTCTACCCGAGCCTTGCCGCGCAGATCTTCCCAGAACTTGGTCAGCGCTTCGGCTGGGGCGCTCATGGAGCCTTTTCGCACGTGCTGATACAACTTGCTCGCGGTGGGCGTGATGCCGTACCGGAAAAACAGCAACGCGCACACCTCGCGGTACAGCGCTTTCGTATCGCTGAAACGCTCCCGCAGGGCTTCAACTTCGGCTTGGATTTCGGATTCTTCGCTCATTCTCAAATAATACAACGTATAACGTATGAATCATTGAATCAATTCCTAATCTCTGGACATAATTACTCTAATGTCCATAGAATTTGGCCCATGAGCAGTTTGATCGTCGCACCGGCCGTTTTGGCGCATCTTGAGCCCTTGGACGGCTTGGTGCTACCCGTTCATCTTTCCGGAGAGCGTGGCCGAAATCGTGCCCAGGGCCTGCCCCAGGTCGCGGCCAATGACGACCGCTCTGCGGTTTTGGCTTGGCTGGCGCGCTACAAGGATTCACCGGCCACGCTGGCCAGCTATCGCAAGGAGGCGGAAAGACTGCTGCTTTGGTGTGTGCACCAGCACGGAAAGGCCCTGTCCGATCTGACCCACGAAGATTTTCTGGCCTACGAGTCCTTTCTGGAAAATCCCCAACCGGTTGATCGATGGGTCATGCAGGTCGCGCAGAAGGCGGCGAGGTCCTCGCCCCACTGGCGTCCGTTCGCCAAGCCGCTGGACCGGCAGAGCCAGCGCCAGGCCCTGTCGATCCTCAACAGCCTCTTCAATTGGCTGGTTCAAGCCGGCTATCTGGCGGGCAATCCCTTAGGATTTATCCGTAAATTAAACTATGTCCCTGAGTCGCCCGTGATGCGACGCAGGAGGTGTAGATGGCTAAGGCGCATGCCAATTCGTGGGAAGTGACGGACGAGTTCTGGAGCCGGGTGGAGCCGCTGGTGCCGCAGCCTGCGCGCGATCCTGACAGGCAGTACAAGCGCGCAGCCGGAGCGGGCCGCCCGACCAAACCGCCACGGCTGGTGTTCGAGGCCATCATGTATGTGCTGCGCACCGGCTGCCAATGGAAGGCATTGCCTGCTGAGCGCTTCGGCAGCGCCAGCGCGATCCATCAGAAGTTCATGCTGTGGTCCAAGGCCGGGTTCTTTGAGAACCTGTGGCGTGCAGGCCTTGCTGAGTACGATGATTTCGAAGGCGTCGCCTGGCGCTGGCAAAGCATTGATGGGGCCATGTTCAAGGCGCCACTGGCGCAAGAGGCTGTGGGGCGCAACCCGACGGATCGGGGGAAAAAAGGGCAGCAAGCGTCACCTGCTGGTGGACGGGCGTGGCGTCCCGTTGTCACTCGTCGTGACCGGGGCCAACGCGCACGACGTGACGCAAATTGAGGCCGTGCTGGCGTCCTGCATGATCAAGCGCCCCACACCCAAGCAGCGACGCAGCAAGCACCTATGCGCTGATGCCGGCTACCGGGGAAAGAACGCCACGAAGATCATCCTGGCCCACGGCTATATCCCGCATGTGGTGGGCCGCAAGAGCGAGGCAGAGCGCAAGAAACGCGATCCGCAGAAGAAGGCGCGCCGCTGGGTGGTGGAGGCATGCCATGGATGGTTCAACAGATTCCGCAAGCTGCTCGTGCGATACGAAAAGCTGGAGCACACCTTTCTCGCTCTCAACCACCTGGCCGCTGCCATCATCGCCTTGCGGAAGATCAGTCTGCCCGTTAATATTATTTACGGATAAATCCTTAATCAGCGTTGCCCTAACT
>NZ_JBMIRS010000079.1:0-24708 GCF_049198005.1 Paracidovorax sp. MALMAid1276
CGACCGCTCCATGCCCCACGTCCAGAGCCTGCCGCCCCACACCCTCCCCCGTTCGGGCTGAGCCTGTCGAAGCCAGGGCACAGCATCACCCACCCTCACCCGCCAACAAAAACATGAATCAAATAGCCCGCCAGCGCTTTCTGCATAAGCCCTGACAGCTATCAATTTGATACCAATCACCTTCCTTTCCCTCTTCACCATCACAACCACATCCAGGAGCAACACACCATGAAAATCGCATTCATCGGCCTCGGCAACATGGGCGGCCCCATGGCCCTCAACCTGCACAAGGCGGGCCACGACGTGGGCGCCTTCGACCTCTCCAAACCCGCCTGCGACAAGCTGGCCGCCGACGGCGTGCGCATCGCCACCGACGCCGGCAACTGCGTGGTGGGGGCCGAAGTCGTCATCAGCATGCTGCCCGCCAGCCAGCACGTCGAGGCGCTGTACCTGGGCAACGACAAGCAACCCGGCCTGCTGCCCCAACTGGCGCAGGGCACGCTGGTGATCGACTGCTCCACAATCGCCGCCGCCACCTCCCGCAAAGTGGCCGACGCCGCCAAGGCCAAGGGCGTGGCATTCATCGACGCGCCCGTGTCGGGCGGCACCGGCGGCGCCATCGCAGGCACACTGACCTTCATGGTGGGCGGCGACGCCGCCGACCTGGAGCGTGCCCGCCCCGTGCTCGAAAAAATGGGCGCCAACATCTTCCACGCGGGCAGCGTGGGCGCAGGCCAGACGGCCAAGATCTGCAACAACATGCTGCTGGGCATCCTGATGGCCGGCACCAGCGAGGCCATCGCCCTGGGCGTGGCCAACGGCCTGGACCCCAAGGTGCTCAGCGAAATCATGCGCCGCAGCTCGGGCGGCAACTGGGCTCTGGAGAAGTACAACCCTTTCCCCGGCGTGATGGAAACCGCGCCCGCCAGCAAGGGCTATGCGGGGGGGTTTGGGACGGACCTGATGCTCAAGGACCTGGGCCTGGCGCAGGAGAACGCGATGGCGGTGAAGGCTGCTACGCCGCTGGGTGGGATGGCGCGCAACCTGTATGCGGCGCACAGCCTGGCGGGGCATGGGGGGCTGGATTTTTCCAGCATTATTAAGATGGTGCAGAAGGGGTAATTGCTCTTCTGTCACAGAAAACGCCAGCGTTGCTGGCGTTTTTTTTGGGTAGATTGAAGTGGAAAAACTCCAAAAGCTCGGTGAGTTTAAATTCCGATCGCGATTCAGTTCCGGAGTGCTTGCGTTGCAACGTTTGACATGAGAGGCCAGGCCCGGCTTGCCGGGACTGGTCCTCTCGATGGAAGGGTTGGGCGTCATGGTTGAACCGCTGTGTTTGGTGGCTCAACGCCAATGAACTTTTTTAAGAACTGAATATCTGGCAGGTCGTCCTCGATTTCGAGGATGTCTTCAGCGTGATTGCCGTCTTCGGCGATACCAATCACAAAGTCGCATTTGAACTCGTGGCGAAGTTGAACGCAGAGAGTCGCGATTGCCTCGATATCTGAGAACCAGCCTTTCGGTTCCTGATACGGCTCAGGCAAGGCAATGTTTAGCCCTACCTCTCGTTCACCGGTTTCATGCTTCTGACTGACAGACCAAACATCTGGGCATAACCATTGGCGACCAGAGATGAATTCATTGATCCTTTGGATCATTGATGCTTCTTCAACCACCGCATCGTCTGGAATGACATATGCGTAGATGGTGTGCTTGCTCATGCTTCTATGACGCCCAACGTGATGTATCCCGCAAACATTGCGAAATAAACTGGACGGTGCGGGATATTCTGGACATCGATTGCTCTTGGATGTGGCTCCTGGCCTATATTTACAGCCATACAGCTTTTCAAAAATCCAGGTATAAATTTCTGTCAAACTTGGCAGCCTGAACCGTGCAAACTATAGCTCGCAAAAGTGCGTAAGCGGCGCATCGGCGCTTCCCCGCGCCAGCACCCGCACTTGAGTATGATTCGCATCCCCTCATGCTGCGCCGCACCATCCCCGCCCTGCCTTTCCACATCGTGCTTCTGCTGGTGGCGTTGTTCAACGCGCTGGCGGGTGCGCCCTTGCATGAGGCGCGGCACATTCAGGAGCTGGTGCGCAGCGCAGGCGATGTGGATGCGTTGGCAAACAGCGCCACAGCCAGCGACGATCACAGCGAAGAGACACACACCCCCTGCGCCTGGTGCCTGACCCACGCGCTGGAGGCGGGACTGGCGCATGCACCGGCCCGCCCACCGCAAGTCCCCGCAGAACCCAGCGCCATCGCGCCGCACAGCGCAGACCCCTTGACGGCCCAGCAGGTGCGCTGGCCGTTTGCTGCACGCGATCCTCCGCCAGCCCAGCGGGCCTGACACGCGTCAGGCTCCAGCCAGCCTGCGCTCTATAGCGCATCCCCTTTTCGTTTTTGCCCTTGCATTCACCCTCGTGGGTGGGTGTGGGCACGCTGCTTTGTGCGCCCGCCATTACCCAGGCGGGTGTGGGCCGCGTTGCTCGTGGCTTTTGCATACACCGCTTTTGGACTGGTTTGCCATGCGTTCTTTGTCTTCTCTTTCTTCCTCTCGCCTAGCCACCCCGCCACGCCCCACCTTGACGGCCATGGCGGCTGCCGCGTTTCTGGCATCCATGCACCCCGCCTGGGCCGCAGACGGCGATGGGGGCACCCCACCCACCCTGTCTGCCGTGGACGTGGTGGGCCGCAGTGCCTCGGGCACCTATTACGCCGACGAGGCCGAGGGCGCCAAGACCAGCCTGCCGCTGCGCGAGCTGCCGCAGTCCGTGCGGGTGATGTCTCGCCAGACGCTGGACGACCTGGGCGCCACGCGGCTGGATGATGTGCTGGACTATGTGGGCGGGGTCTCGCGCCAGAACAGTTTTGGCGGGCTGTGGGACAACATTGCGATACGCGGCCTGCCGGGCAACGAGAACACGGGCATGGCGACCTTGCTCAACGGGTTTTCGTCCAACCGGGGCTTCAATGCGCCGCGCGACCTGGCGGGGGTGGAGCGGGTGGAGTTTCTGAAAGGCCCGGCCGCCGCGCTGTATGGCAGCAGCGAGCCCGGGGGCACGCTCAACATCGTGAGCAAGCGGCCGCTGTGGAAGCCCGCGCATTCGGTGGAGGCCTATGCGGGCAGCTACGGCCTGGGCCGCGCGGCGCTGGACACCACCGGTCCCATCAACGACCGGCTGGCCTACCGCCTGAATGTGGCGGTGGAGGACAAGGGCAGCTTTCGCGACCATGTGCGCGCGCAACGGCTGGTGGTGGCGCCGGCGTTGACCTGGAAGCTTTCGCCCGACACGGTGCTGGAGTACACGGCCGAATTTCTGCACCACGCCACGCCGCTGGACCGGGGCTTGGTGGCGGTCAACAACCGCCTGGGCGCGGTACCCGCCAGCCGCTTTCTGGGCGAGCCTGCCGATGGCGATGTGACGGTGACCAACCAGACGCACCAGCTGGTGCTGTCGCACGAGTGGAACCCCGACTGGCGCAGCCGCGTGGGGCTGTCGTACCGCGAGACGGGGCTGGAAGGCTTCTCGACCGAGGCCACCGCGCTGCAGGCCAATGGCCGCACGCTGACGCGCCAGCGGCGCTTTCGCGACTACGAGTCGGACGACGTAGCGGTGCAGGCAGAGCTGCAGGGCACCCTGCGCACGGGCGGGCTGGAGCATGAACTGCTGTTGGGGGTGGAGAGCTACCGGTTCAGCATGGATTCGGTGATGCTGCGGGTGAACCCCAGCGCGGCCGCGCCGTATGCCATCGACATCTTCAACCCCGTGTACGGCCAGGCGCAGCCCACACCGGGGCGCAACACCGACACGCTGGAGAAGCAGCGCAACACCGCGCTGTATGTGCAAGACACCCTGAAGCTGGGCGCACAGTGGCGCGTGATGGCCGGGCTGCGGGCCGACCACTACGACCAAAGCCTGCACAACCGCATCACCAACCGCACCACGGCGCAAAGCCCATCGGCCGTGTCGCCGCGCCTGGGGGTGAGCTGGCTGCCCACGCCGGGGTGGACGGTGTATGCCAACGCGGGCAGTTCGTTCCGCCCCAACACGGGCAGCAATGTGGCGGGCAATGCCTTTGACCCCGAAAAATCCCGCGCACTGGAGCTGGGCGCCAAGTGGGAGAGCGCCGACCAGCGCCTGGGCGCCACGGCGGCGCTTTTCGACATCACCAAGCGCAATGTGCTGACCAGCGACCCGCTGAACACGGGCTACTCGGTGGCTGCGGGCGAGGTGCGCAGCCGGGGCCTGGAGCTGGACCTGGCCGGCCGCCTGAGTGCCCACTGGCGCGTGAATGCGAGCCTGGTGATCAACGATGTGGAGGTGACCCGCGACAACACGCTGGAGGTGGGCGGACGCCTGCTGAACGTGCCGCGCGTGAACGGCAGCGTGCTGGCGGTGTACGAAAACCAGCTGGCCAACGGCCAGCGCTACGGCGTGGGCGGCGGCGTGACGCACATGGGCAAGCGCCTGGGCCAGGCCCGCACGCAGGCCGAGGCGAATGCGGGCACGGCCGCGTTTGAGCTGCCGAGCTACACCACGGCCAAGCTGATGGCGTACTGGCGCCTGAGCCCGACGCTGAACCTGTCGCTGGACGTGGACAACGTGTTTGACAAGGTGCACTACACCAGCTCGTACAGCCGCGTGTGGGTGGCGCCCGGGGCGGCTCGCACGGTCACGGTGGGTTTGCAGGCGAAGTTTTGATGTGCGCCGTATTAGTTGTGACGGCGGTGCTGCCTGCAACCATCGTTTCGGGGAATGGGTATGACGCCGCTTGAACCGGTTACTGAGTCTGTCGAAGCGCAGCGCCAAGGCTTCGACAGGCTCAGCCCGAACGGGTGGGGAGTGTCCTCAGACACGGTATCTCCATCCCAGACCGTTCACGCTGAGCTTGTCGAAGCGCAGCGCCAAGGCTTCGACGGGCTCAGCCCGAACGGTGGGGAGAGCCCTCAAACACGGTGTCCCCATCCCAGACCGTTCACGCTGAGCTTGCCGAAGCGCAGCGCCGTGGCTTCGACAAGCTCAGCCCGAACGGTGAGTGTCAGTTCGACGCTGGCGACAGCCCAGTGCCGGGTTCAGCGGCTGCACCGCACGCACCGCACTGATGGATGACTGAAATGAATCGTTTCCCCAACATCCTTGCGCCGCTGACCCGCCGCCACACCCTGCAGGCCCCCGTGGCCGCGCTGGCGGCGGGCGCCTTGCCCGCAGCCTGGGCGCAGGACACAAAACCCGCCGCCCCTTCCGCTCCGCTGCAAATCGTCGGCCCGTGGGAGATCAGCGGACTGGCGCCCGCCAGCAGCGGATACGTGTTCACGCGCCTGCAGGTCACCGAGACCCTGCTGGGTGCCGGTGACGACGGCCTGCCCCAGCCGGCGCTGGCGCAGCGCTGGCGCGTGTCTGCTGACGGCCTGGCGTGGCACTTCGTGCTGCGGCCTGCGGCGCGCTTTCATGACGGCACGCCTGTGACGGCTGCTGCCGTGGTGCGCAGCCTGCAGGCCGCGCAGGTGGCGCCCGCGCTGCTGAGCCAGGCGCCCATCGAGCACATCACCGCACCCGACGAGGGCACGGTGCTCATCCGCCTGCAACGCCCCCACACCGCCCTGCCCGCTCTGCTGGCGCACGCCAGCACCATGGTGCTGGCCCCGGCCAGCTACGGGGCCGACGGCAAGGTGCGCAGCATCATCGGCAGCGGCCCCTATCGCATCGCGGCTCTGGTGCCGCCGCAGCAGGTCGAAACGGTGGTGTTTGATGCCTACGACGGCCCGCGCCCCGCCATTGCCGCCGTGCGCTACCTGGCCGCCGGCCGTGCCGAAACCCGCGCGCTGATGGCCGAGAGCGGCCAGGCCGACCTGGCCTATGGTCTGGACCCGGCCAGCCTGCGGCGCTTGCAGCGCCATGCCCAGAACCCTGCGCTGGCGCGCCGAACCGCCGTGCGCGTTGCCTCGGTCACGCTGCCGCGCACCGTCATCGTCAAGCTCAATGCCGGCCTGCCCACGCTGCGCGATGTGCGCGTGCGGCAGGCGCTGAGCCTGGCCATCGACCGCGCGGGCATTGCGCTGGCGCTGATGGGCGACGAGGCGCTGGCCGCCACGCAGCTGCTGCCGCCCACGCTGGGCGCGTGGCACAACCCTGCGCTGCCGCCACTGCAACACGACCCCGAAGCCGCCGCGCGCCTGCTGCACGACGCAGGCTGGCGGCGCCACAGCGACGGCCTGCGCGACGCCGAAGGCCAGCCGCTGCGCCTGGTGATCCGCACGTTTGTGGACCGGCCCGAGCTGCCGCTGATCGCCACTGCTCTGCAGGAACAGTGGCGGCTGGCGGGCGTGGCCGTGAAGGTGAGCATCGGCAACTCGGGCGACGTGCCCCGGGGCCACCGCGACGGCAGTTTGCAGCTGGCCCTGGCAGCTCGCAACTACGCCAACGTGCCCGACCCCACGGGCACACTGGCCGCAGACTTTGCGGCCCGGGGCGGCGACTGGGGCGCCATGGGCTGGCACAGCGACACGGTGGTGCAGGCGCTGCAAGAGCTGACGCGCACCCAGCCCGCTGCCGAGCGCACGCGCGCGCTGCGGCACACCCTCACGCACACCCTGCACGCGGAGCTGCCCGTGATCCCCGTGGCCTGGTACCGCCAGCATGTGGCCGTGTCACCCCGGCTGGCCGGCGTCACGCTGGACCCGCTGGAGCGTTCCTACCGATTGACCGACATGGCCTGGAGCCACCCCGCATGACCCCCCCCTTGTCTTCAACCCCCTGGGCCGCGCTGCTGGCCCGAAGGCTGGTGCAGGTGCTGGCCGTTTCGCTGCTCATCGGCACACTGTGCTTCTTCATGGTGCGCGCCCTGCCCGGCGACCTGGCCATGCGTGTGGCAGCGGGCCGCTATGGCTATGACCTGGTGAGCAACGCCGCCGCCGACGCGGTGCGCGCCGAGCTGGGCCTGGACCGCCCCGCCTGGCTGGCGCTGCTGCACTGGTGGCGCGACATGGCGAGCTTCAACCTGGGGCAGTCGCTGGTGTCGCAGCGCCCGGTGTGGCACGAGGTGGCGCACCACCTGGGCGCCACGTTGCGCCTGTCGGCCGCCGCGCTGGCCATTGCGCTGGCCGTGGGTGTGCCGCTGGGCGTGTGGGCCGGACTGCGCCCGCAGGGCTGGGTGGACCGCGCCAGCTGGCTGATGGCCGTGGTGCTGCGCGCGCTGCCGCCGTTTTTGCTGTCGGTACTGCTCATTCTGCTGGTGGCCGTGCAGTGGGGGTTTTTGCCTGCGGGCGGTGACGAGAGCCAGGCCAGCCTGGTGCTGCCCGCGCTGACGCTGGGGCTGGGCCTGGCCGCCGGCCTGGCGCGCGTGACCCGCGCCGCCATGCGCGAGGTGGTGGTGTCGCCCTTCTTTGAATTTGCGCGCACCAAGGGCCTGAGCGACTGGCAGGCACTGGTGCGCCACGGCCTGCGCAATGCGGCTGTGCCGGTGACGGCCTACCTGGGCGTGCAGGCGCTGTTTCTGGTGGAGGGTGCGCTGGTGGTGGAGACGCTGTTTGCCTGGCCCGGCATCGGCCATGCGCTGGTGCATGCCGTGTTCGGGCGCGACATTCCGGTGGTGCAGGGCACGGCGCTGTGCATGGGCATTCTGTTTGTGGTGTTCAACCTGCTGGTGGATGCTGCGTGCCTGGCGCTGGACCCCCGCCACGCGCAGAAGGTGGCGGCATGAGCGCCGTGCCTTCTACCCTGCATCCCTGCGCTGGCAGCGCGATCGACCGGTCCCGGTGGCCTGTTCGCACCGTGCTGGGCATCGCATTGCTCGGCCTGCTGGCGCTGTTTGCGCTGCTCGGCCCCTGGCTGGTGGGTGCCAGCCCGGTGGTGCAAGACCTGCGCAACACCCTGGCGCCCCCCAGCGCCCAGCACTGGCTGGGCACCGATGTGCTGGGCCGCTCGGCGCTGGCGCGGCTGGCGCATGCGGCGCAGCTGTCGCTGGGCATGGCGCTGCTGGCGGCCGTGAGCGCCGCCGTGCCCGGCACGCTGCTGGGCATTGCCGCCGCGTGGCGTGGCGGGCGCACCGAGCGGGCGCTGCTCATGCTGTCGGACTCGGTGCTCGCCATCCCCGGCCTGCTGCTGGTGCTGCTGGTGGCCGCCCTGGCGCCCGGCGCGCTGTGGGCGCTGTATGCGGGCCTGTCGGCGGCGCTGTGGGTCGAGTACTTTCGCGTGAGCCGCGCCGTGGCGCGGCCCGTGCTGGCGGGCGATGCGGTGCAGGCATCGCGCCTGCTGGGCTTTGGCCGCGGCCATGTGCTGCGCCGCCACCTGCTGCCCGCGCTGGCGCCCACACTGGGCACGCTGCTGGCCTTCACCACGTCGCAGGCCGTGCTGGCCCTGGCCGCGCTGGGGTTTGTGGGTGTGGGCATGCAGCCGCCCACGCCCGAGCTGGGCCTGATGATGACCGAGGCCATGCCTTACTACGAAGAAGCCCCGTGGCTGATCGCCGCCCCCACCGCGCTGCTGGTGTGGCTGGTGGCCGCGATGATGCTGCTCAACCCCGACCGGGAGACCGCATGACCGCGCCTTTGACATCCGACACCTTGCTGGCGGTGCAGGGGCTGGGCATCCACGTGGGCGGCCAGTGGCTGCTGCGCGACATCGGCTTTAGCCTGCGGCGCGGCGAGGCGCTGACGCTGGTGGGCGAAAGCGGCGCGGGCAAGTCGCTGCTGGCCCAGGCCATCATGGGCAACCTGCCGCAGGCGCTGCGCGCCACGGGCCAGGTCACGCTCCATGGCATCGCTCACCGCGCCGAGGACGCCGCCCCGCGCCGCGCCCAATGGGGCCGCGGGCTGGCACTGCTGCCGCAGGAGCCCGCACTGGCGCTGAACCCGCTGGCCCGCGTGGCACCGCAGCTGGCCGAGGTGTACCGCCTGCTGCGCCAGCAGCCCCCCAGCGCCGCCCGCGCACAGGCCGAACAGGTGCTGCACGCTGCGGGCCTGGGCGGTGCGGGCGGCCATTACCCCTGGCAGCTGTCGGGCGGCATGGCGCAGCGCGCGGTGGCTGCCATCACCCTGGCGGGCGGCGCCCCCGTGCTGATGGCGGACGAACCCACCAAGGGCCTGGACGCGCACTGGCAGGGCCACATGGTGGAGCTGCTCCGGGGCGTGTTGCAGGCGGGCGGCTGCGTGCTCACCATCACCCATGACATGCGGGTGGCCCAGGCGCTGGGCGGCCAGGTCATCGTGCTGCGCCACGGGCATGCGGTGGAGCAAGGCCGCATCGACCAGGTGATGGCTGCGCCCCGGCACGACTTCACCCGCCGGCTGATGGCGGCCGACCCCGCGCGGTGGCAGCCGTTTGCGACGACCGCGCCGGGCGACTCTGGCGAGCCCGTGGTGCGGGCGCAGGGCATCTCCAAAGCCTACGGCACGCAGACACTGTTTGCGCCCATGGACCTGGCGCTGCACAGCGGTGAGCGCCTGGCCGTTCAGGGCCCGAGCAGCACGGGCAAGAGCACGCTGGGCAATGTACTGCTGGGTCTGGTGGCGCCCGACACGGGCCGTGTGGAGCGCAGCCCCCGGCTGCGCCCGCATGCGTTTCAGAAGCTCTACCAGGACCCGGTGGGCTCGTTCGCACCGCACATCAGCCTGGCCCATCAGCTGCGCGACGCAGCCCGCCTGCACCGCCGCGACTGGCAGGCCGTGCAGCAGCGCCTGGCCCAGCTGCGCGTGCCCGAGGACCTGCTGGCCCGCAAGCCCCATCAGGTGTCGGGCGGCGAACTGCAGCGCATCGCGCTGGCGCGGGTGCTGCTGGCGCAGCCCGCGCTGCTGTTTGCCGACGAGCCCACTTCGCGGCTGGACCCCATCACCCAGCAGGAGGCCGTGCAGGTGCTGGTGCACGCCGTGCAGCAAACCGGCGCAGCGCTGGTGCTGGTGACCCACGACCCGCATCTGGCCGCTGCGGTGGGCACGCGGCGGCTGGACCTTGCAGGTGCAGCCGCCCCTGCCGGCGCTATGCTCGCCGCATGAACTCGCCACAACAACACCCTCCGCGCACCCTCTGGATCATCAAGACCGGCAGCACCTTGCCCGCGCAGCGGGCGCCGCACGGCGACTTCGAAGACTGGATTGCGAAGGGGCTGGCGCAGGCGCCCACCGGCACCCGCCTCGCGGTGCAGACGCTGGACGCCCGCACCGCCACCGCATGGCCCGCGCCAGACCAGATGGCGGGCGCGGTGGTGACCGGCTCGCCCGCCATGGTGACCGACCGCGAACCCTGGAGCGAGCGCGCCGCCGCGTGGCTGGCGGGCGTGGTGGCTGCCGAGGTGCCGGTGCTGGGCATCTGCTACGGCCACCAGCTGCTGGCCCATGCGCTGGGCGGCGAGGTGGCGCGCCACCCTGCGGGCCTCGAAATTGGCACCGTGGCGGTGGAGCGGCTGGCGGGCGCCGAGGGCGATGCGCTGCTGGGCGCGTTACCGGAAACCTTTGGCGCCCAGGTGGTGCATGAGCAGTCGGTGCGGCGGCTGCCGCCGGGCGCGGTGGCGCTGGCAGCCAACGCCCACGAGCCGCACCAGGCCTTCCGCGCCGGGCCCTGCGCCTGGGGCGTGCAGTTTCACCCGGAGTTCAGCGACACGGTGATGCGCGAATACGTGGCCCACTTTGCGCCCGCGCTGCAGCGCCACGGCGCAGACCCGGCCGCCCTGCAGCAGGCGGTGCAGCCCACCCCGGCTTCCGCAGGCTTGCTAGCGCGGTTCGCCCACCTGGCGGCCGTCTGGCCGCAAAGAATTTGAATAAAAACAGGCCCCAGCGCTTATCTATAAAGCGCTGAAAGCTATAAAAATAATAGTAAACATCCGGCGCGTTGCGCCCGCCGGGCGGTCGGGGCCCGGCTGCTCAGCCAGAGGCCTGGGCAGCCGGCGGCTGCGCGCCGCGCAGGAACTGCGCCTCGAACACATGCGCGGGCACGGGCTTGCTGAGCAGGTAGCCCTGGATCTCGTCGCAGCCCAGCAGCGCCAGCATGCGCGACTGGCCGCCGGTCTCCACGCCTTCGGCCACCACCTTGAGGCCCAGCGAGTGCCCCAGGTTGATGATGGTGGACACCAGGGCCAGCCCCTGCGGCCCGGCGGCCAGGTTGGTGATGAAGGAGCGGTCGATCTTGAGGATGTCTACCGGCAATCGCGCCAGATAAGCCAGCGAAGAGAAGCCAGTGCCGAAGTCGTCGATGGCAATGCAGATGCCCATGTCGCGCAGGGCCTGCAGGCTGTCGGTGCTGCGCTGCACGTCCTCCATCACCATGCTTTCAGTGATCTCCAGCTCCAGGCCTGCCGCGGCCTGGAGGTCGTCTGCGGTGGCGTCGCGCACTTCGTCGATGAAACCGCGGTGGCGCAGTTGCAGGAACGAAACGTTGACGGCCACCCGCAGGGGCGCCAGTCCCGCCTCGCGCCAGCGCCGGTTGTCGGCCAGGGCCTGGCGCAGCGCCCAGCGGCCCACGTCGTAGATGAGGCCGGTTTCCTCCAGGATGGGGATGAACTGGCCGGGTGGCACCAGGCCGCGCTGCGGGTCGTTCCAGCGGATGAGCGCTTCGGCACCTGCGATGACGCCACTGGCCAGGTGCTGCTTGGGCTGGTAGTGCAGCACGAACTGGTTGCGCTCCAGCGCCTCGCGCAGGCGGCCCTCCAGGTTCAGCGCCTCGGCCACGCGGGTGTTCATCTCCGAAGCGTAGAACAGCAGGCTGTCGGCCGAGGCCTTGGCCTTGTTGAGTGCAGCCTCGGCGTTGCGCAGCAGCGCTTCGGCGTCCGCGCCGTCCAGGGGGTACACGGCCACGCCGGCTTTGGCGGCCATGCGCAGCTCCGTGCCGTCGAGCGTGAAAGGGGCATCAAAGCACGCACGCATGAGGTGGTCCACCGCCAGCGCCACCGCGCCCGCATCGCGCACGTCGGGCACGGCCACGCCAAAGCTGTTGATGCCGATGCGCGCCACGTCCATGTTGTCGCTGGCCGCCCCTTGCAGGCGGTGGGCCACCTGCCGCAGCAGCTCGTCGCCCGCACGCCGGCCCAGCGTGTCGTTGACCATGCGAAAGCGGCTGATGTCCACCAGGGCAATGCCCAGCAACGCAGGTGCGCCGTCGCGCGGGCGCAGGTGCTGGCCGCTGCGCTCCAGGAACAGCGTGCGGTTGGGCAGCCCGGTGATGTCGTCGTAGTAGGCCAGGTAGTTGAGCCGGTCTTCCTTGTCCAGGTGGTCCAGCGCAAAGCCGATGTCGCTGGCCAGATCGGTCAGCAGCTTCATTTCGGTTTCGTCAAAAAACCGCACTTCGTCGGCGAGCAGGGCCAGGGCAGCCACCGCCTGCTGGTCTACCAGAATCGGCAGCACCGCCACACTGGCCACGCCCCGGGCCTGAAGCTGCTCTCGCAGCATCACCCGAGGGTCGCTGACGATGTCGTCGCACACCACGGGCCGCGAGGTTCGGACCACGGCAGAGGCAAGGCTTTCACCCGGCGTGGGCACGTCGTACAAGCCCAGCCGATCGTGGATGTTGTGCACGAAGTCGGCTTCTGCGCCGGAGATGCCAACGGGCACCACACGCCGCGCCACACGGTCCACCCGGCCGATCCAGGCAATGCGGAAGTGCCCGTGCTCGACCGCGATGCGGCACGCCTCGCGGAACAGTTCTTCGCGCTCGCGCACCCGCACGATCAGGGTGTTGATGCCGCTGAGCATGGCGTACACGCGGTTGAGCCGCTTGACCTTGCGCTCGGCCTCGCGGCGTTCGGTGATGTCTTCGCCCAGCGCGGCCACGCCCGTCACCCGCCCCCCCGCCGAGCGCAGCACCGTGTTGTTCCAGTGCACCAGCCGGCGTTCTCCGCTGCGGGTCAGGATTTCGTTGTCGTAATGCCAGGCCGAGGGCTGGTCGGCCAGCAGGTCGGCAAACACCCCGCGAACGTCCTGCCCGCCCGGCGGCACAAACAGATCGAACCAGTTGCGGCCGAACACCTCGGCGCGCTGCCAGCCCGTCAGGCGCAGCAGATAGTCGTTGCAGTAGGTGATGCGGCCTTCGCAGTCGAGCATGAGGGAGATCATCTCGACCTTGTCGAGCATGTCGTTGAAGCGGCGGTCGCTTTCGTGCAGCTCTTCCTCGGCCTGTTTCTCACGGGTGACGTCCTGGATGGTGTTGAACCACCGGCCCACCTGCCCGCGCGCGGTGTCGTCGTCCAGCGGCTCCATCACCTGGCGCAGGTGCATGGGCTGGCCATCGGGGCGGATGAGCCGGTAGGTGAAGTCCAGGCGCGCGCCATCGGCGAGGGCTGCGTGCGCGTGCCGGCGGAAAACGTCGCGGTCCTCCGGGTGCACCAGGCCCATCCACTCGCGGGCCGACAGCGGCATGGCGCCCACCGCCACGCCCAGCATGTCGGGCAGGGTGTCGAGCCAGCTTTCGAACACGCCCCCCGGGCCGCTGACGACGTGCGCGATGCGCGCCAGCGCCTGGGCGCGCCGCAGGCTGACCTTGGTGGCGCGCAGCGCGTCCATGGCACGCTGGCGCTCCTGCACTTCCCGTTGCAGTTGCTCGGCATGGCGCTGCACCTGCTGGTAGAGGCTGCCGTTTTCATAGATGCGGCCCACCTGCGCCCCCAGGATGGCGACGAGCTTTTCGTCCTCGGCGGTGAAGCCGTCTGCCCCCAGCTTGTTGGCCAGGCAGATCCAGCCGTACGAGACGGTGAGCGAGGTGACCGGCACGATCAGCGCCGTGAACAGCGGCGGGTAGCCGCACGGCAGGCCCACCGCTTCGGGGCGGCCTGCCGGGTCGAGCCAGCGCTCGGGCCGCCGCTGGGCCCGCACGGCGCCCAGCAGGCCGTGGGTGAGCACCGGCGGCGTCAGCGTGCCCCAGCGGTCTGCGTCGAGCCCGCTGGTGCATACGTAGGGGTCTGCGCTGTCTTTGCGCACCACGCAGAGCACCGCATATTGGGCGCCCACCAGGTCGCGCGCGCCGCGGCATACGCTGGCCAGCAGGGCTTGCGGGTCCCGTTCGGACGCCAGCTGCAGGTTCAGATCGGTCAGGGCCGCCAGGCGCTGATTGGTGGCCTCCAGCTGGGCCACGTTGCCGGTGAGTTTGTCGGTCACCAGCCGCAGGTGCTGGGTCTGAAAGCTGTGTTCCATCACCGGGGCCGCCGGCGTAGGCGCCTGCGCCAGGGCCAGCTCGATGGCACCAAGGATCTCCTGCGGCTCGCACGGCTTGACCAGCACCTGCGTCACGCCGCACGCGGCGGCCAGGTTGCGCGCCTCCTGTTCGCGGTAATGCGCGCTGTAGAAAATGACCTGGGTCTGGGCAATGTCGGCATCGGCACGCAGCTGCCGCACGAATTCATACCCGTCCATCGTGGGCATGAGGATGTCGGAGATGACCAGCGAAGGGCGCTCGGCGCGCACCAGGGCCAGGGCTTCGGCACCGTCCGCCGCTTCGAGCGCCTGGTGTCCGCCGTGCCCTATCAGGGTGGCCACCAGTGCACGGTTGGCCGGCAGGTCATCGACTACAAGTATCTTCGCCATGCTGTCTTGCCACGCTGCGGTGCGCCAGCGCCCGCTCAGGGCGCGTTGGCGGTGCCCAGAAAGCCCTGGATCTGCTGCGCAAAGGTTTCGGGGGTGATGGGTTTGGAAAGGTGGTCATCGAACCCCATGTCCAGCGCCTTCTCGCGGTCGCCGGGCATGGAAAACGCCGTCACCGCCACCAGCGGCACGGCGCGCCAGTGGGGGTGCGAGCGCAGCGTCTGCGCCACCTGGTAGCCGTTCATGATGGGCATCTGCAGGTCGCACAAGATCAGGTCGTGCGGCGCGGTGAGCGCGAGTTCGAGGCCCGCCGCGCCGTTGTCGGCCGACAGCACCTGGAAGCCCGCGGCCTCCAGCAGGTAGGTGGCCAGCTGGCGGCTGGCCTCGTCGTCTTCGATGACCAGGATGGTGGCTGCCGTCATGCGCGGGACTCCGGGATGTCGAGGGTGAAGGTGGTGCCCTGCCCTTCGGTGCTTTCAAAGTTGAGGCTGCCGCCCAATGCCTCGGCGAGCTTGCGGCTCAGGTGCAGGCCCAGGCCCGTGCCCTCCTGGTGGCGCCGGTCGGCGCTCTCGACCCGCGAGAACGCCTCGAACAGGCGCGGCTGGTCTTCGGCCGGAATGCCGGGCCCCGAATCGCGCACCTGCACCACCACTCTGCGGCCAGCGCCGGTCGTGGCTTCTTCGCGCAGGGTCAGCTCCACGCGGCCGCCCGGGGTGAACTTGATCGCGTTGCCCACAAGGTTGATGAGGATCTGGCTCAGCGCCCGGCGGTCGGTGCGCAGCACCACCCGCTCGGGCGGCAGGCGCACGGCCAGCCCCAGCGCCTTGCGCGCGGCCTCGGGTTCCAGGGTGGCGGCCACTTCTTCCAGCACGGCGCAGCAATCGACAGGTTCCAGGTTCAGCGTGTGCTTGTTGGCCCCGAGCTTGGCCACGTCCAGCAGGTCGTTGATGAGCGACAGCAGGTGGCGTGCGCCGGTCTGCACGATGCGCAGCTGCTTTTCCTGCTCGGTATTGAGGGGGCCGGGCAACTGCATCAGCAAGGTGCCGGTGAAGCCGATGATGGCGTTCAGCGGGGTGCGCAGCTCGTGGGACATGCTGGCGAGAAAGCGGTCCTTGACCAGGGCGGCGTTCTCCAGCTCCAGATTCTTCTCGCGCACCGCCTGTTCGATCCGCTTGCGCTCGGTCACGTCGCGGATGGCGCTCGACACGAACAGGCCTTCCTCCGTCTCCAGCGGGCTCAGGCTGATTTCAACGGGAAACTCGCTGCCATCCTTGCGCAGGCCGTGCAGTTCCAGCCCCGCCCCCATCGCGCGGATGCGCGGCTCGGCAAAGAAGCTCGCCCGGTGCTGCGGGTGCGCGCCCCCGAACCGCGAGGGCACGAGCAGCTCGATCGGCTGCCCCAGCAGCTCGTTGCGGCTCCAGCCAAACAATTTCACGGCCTGCGAGTTCACGAGAACGATGCGTCCGTCGCGGTTGACGATGACCATGGCGTCCGGCGCCGCTTCAAGCAGGTCCTTGAACTTCTGGTCCGCCCGCTGCCGGTCGGTGATGTCGCGGATCGCGCTCATCACCATCGTGCCCTCCTCGGTCTGGATGGGGCTCAGGCTGACCTCGACGGGGAATTCCGTGCCGTCCTGGCGCAGCCCATACAGCTCCAGGCCCGCGCCCATGGTGCGGGTGCGCGGCTGGCGGATGAAGCTGCTGCGGTGCCCCAGGTGCGCCGCGCGGTAGCGCGCCGGCAGCAGCACCTCCACCGCTTGCCCCAGCAGGTCGGACCGCTGGTAGCCGAAAACGCGCTCGGCCTGCGAGTTGACCATGACGATGCGGCCCGTGACATTGATCATCACGATGGCATCGGGGGTGGATTCGAGCAGGTCGCGAAAGCGCGCTTCCAGCAGCTTGGCATCGCGCAGCACCTTGAGCTGTGTGACGTCCTTTTTGCTCGACAGGAAGTACAGCACCTCGCCGGCCGCATCGCGCACGGCCTTGGTCGACACGTTGACATGCACCAGCGAGCCGTCCTTGCGGCTGCGCACGGACTCGTGCACCGAGGTTCCCATGCGCAGCGCCTCGGCGCGGATGTCGTCCTCCTCGTGCGCGCGGTCCGGCGGCACGATCAGCTCCAGCAGCGAGCGCCCCCGGGCTTCTTCCTGCGTGTAGCCGAAGATCAGCTCGGCCGCGGGATTCCACTCCTGCACGACGCCCTCATGCGACAGCACGAGCAACGCATCGGGGTTTTGCTCCCAGTAAGCCGTGGAAAAGTCAGACGCCATGCAGTCCTCTTGGTGGACGCTTGCCCGGGCCGTGCACCAACAGCGCAGGGGCTCAGGCAAACCAGGGTGCCGCGCCGGGGGGCAGCGGCGGTCGTTCAACGCAGCCTCGCCCCCGCGTGCGCTGTGCACAAAATGCATCGCGGCGGCTGAACCATCTTAGAGGCACAGACCCCAGTCTGCCAACAATCAATTGACAGTTTCAATGGCGTGATGTTTTTCAGCCCGGGGGCTCGCCCACCCTTTGACCCACCCTTTCGCCGACCCTTTCACCCACCTGTGTGCCCAGGCAAAAAAATGCCCTGGATCCTCGCAAAAGGATCCAGGGCACTGCACAGAAGCAAAGTGCACACCGCGCGGCCGCCGCTGCGGCCCGGGCTCACATGTTGTCGATCATGACCTGCCCGAAGCCGGAGCAGCTGACCTGCGTGGCGCCGTCCATCAGGCGGGCAAAGTCGTAGGTGACCTTCTTGGAGCCGATGGCTTTCTCCAGCGAACGGATGATGAGGTCGGCGGCCTCGGTCCAGCCCATGTGGCGCAGCATCATCTCGGCCGACAGGATCTCGGAGCCCGGGTTCACATAGTCCTTGCCGGCGTACTTGGGCGCGGTGCCGTGCGTGGCTTCAAAGCAGGCCACCGAGTCGGACATGTTGGCCCCGGGCGCGATGCCGATGCCGCCGACCTGCGCGGCCAGCGCGTCGGAGATGTAGTCGCCGTTGAGGTTGAGCGTGGCCACCACCGAATATTCAGCGGGGCGCAGCAGGATCTGCTGCAAAAACGCATCGGCGATGCTGTCCTTGATGGTGATTTCCTTGCCGTTCTTGGGGTTCTTGAGGCGGCACCATGGGCCGCCGTCGATCAACTCCGCGCCGAATTCCTTCTGCGCCAGCGCGTAGGCCCAGTCGCGAAAGCCCCCTTCGGTGTACTTCATGATGTTGCCCTTGTGCACGATGGTCACGCTGGGCTTGTCGTTGTCGATGGCGTACTGGATGGCCTTGCGCACCAGGCGCTCGGTGCCCTCGATGGACACGGGCTTCAAGCCCAGGCCCGAGGTCTTGGGGAAGCGGATCTTCTTCACGCCCATCTCGTCGGTCAGGAACTTGATGAGCTTCTGGGCCTTGTCGGACTCGGCTTCGAACTCGATGCCGGCGTAGATGTCTTCGGAGTTCTCGCGGAAGATGACCATGTTGGTCTTCTCGGGCTCTTTCAGCGGCGAAGGCACGCCCTTGAAATACTGCACGGGGCGCAGGCACACGTACAGGTCCAGCTCCTGGCGCAGCGCTACGTTAAGCGAGCGGATGCCGCCACCCACGGGTGTGGTCAGCGGCCCCTTGATGGACACCACGTACTCGCGCAGCACCTCCAGGGTTTCATCGGGCAGCCACACGTCGGGGCCGTAGACCTTGGTGGATTTCTCGCCCGCATACACCTCCATCCAGTGGATCTTCTTGGCGCCGCCATAGGCCTTGGTCACGGCGGCGTCCACCACCTTGATCATCACCGGCGTGATGTCGACCCCGGTGCCGTCGCCTTCGATGAACGGGATGATGGGCTGGTCCGGCACATTCAGGGACATGTCGGCGTTGACGGTGATCTTCTGGCCTTGGGCAGGCACCGTGATGTGCTGGAAGCGGGTCATGGGGAATGTGTCTCCGAAGGGTTCTGAAGCGGGCTCAACGCGCGCCGCCCTTTGCGGTGGGGGCAGAAGGCATCGACGCGAAACGTGCGAAAACCCGGGCGCGGGGTCCGAATCATTCTAATGAGAAAAATTTGCGCATCGACCCGGTCAACCGCCGTGCCGCTGCTATCGTTGCGGGCAGAGCCGTGCGAATTTCCGGGCGGCTCTTTTTGTGTGTTCTCACCATTGAAACGGCATATATGAAAAAACTCCTCGCTGTCCTCGTGGCTGGTCTGTTTGCTTCCGGCGCCTTTGCCCAGGCCCCTGCCCCAGCCGCCACCACCGCGCCAGCCGCCACTGCGGCCCCAGCCGCCGACCCAGCCCCCATGGCCGCCACCAAGAAGGCCAAGGGCACCCAGACCGCCAGCAAGAAGCCCGCCAAGAAGGTCGCCAAGAAAAAGACCACCAAGAAGACCGCCTGAGCCATTGCGCCCTGGGGCGCGTTTGTCGGGCATGGCGTGAGTGCGCCAACAAGCCTTCCTGATTGCTTGACCGCCTTCCTGCCCTCGCTTCAAGATCGCCCGCGTTTGCGGGCGATTTTGTTTGGGCCATGATGCGGCCTGCGGGTGCTGTGTGTTTTATTTCATGAACCCGGCGCGCGCCATGCACTCTGTTGATTACATCCGCTTCTGACTCCCACCTCCAAGAAAGCTTCGTCCATGACCGCTGCTGCCTGCACCGCCACCGTGTTTGACCGCCCCGCACTCGCCCCCACGCGGTCCCGCCGCATTCGCGCAACGGCCGTCTGCAGCGCGGTGCTCGGCGTGGCGGTGCTGGCGGCGGGGCTCTCGGGCCCGGGCGTACATGCGCAGGACGGTCCGCAGCTGAACCTGCAGCGCATGGAACTCACGGCCGGCATGCACCGCATCGACGCCCAGGTGGCCGCCACCCCGCAGGAACGCCAGACCGGCCTGATGCACCGCAAGGAGATGCCGCAGCACGAAGGCATGCTGTTCGTTTTCGAGCAGCCCGCGCAGCAGTGCTTCTGGATGAAGAACACGCTGCTGCCACTGACGGCCGCCTTTGTCGACGATGACGGCACCATCGTGAATCTGGCCGACATGAAGCCGCAGACGCTGGACTCGCACTGCTCGGCCAAGCCCGTGCGCTATGTGCTGGAGATGAACCAGGGCTGGTTTGCCAAGAAGGGCATCAAGCCCGGCGCCCGGCTGGGCGGCGCCGTGTTCAGCCGCAAATAGGCGGCGCCCGCCGCAACGCCCCGATCGGGCGGGCGAGCCGTTGCGGAAGCACCTGCAGCAGCTTGCTCTCAATTTGATAGCTGTCAGCGCTTATCCAGTAAGCGCTGAAGCCCAAAAATATTTAAAATCTTCCACAAAAAAACGGCCCGCAGGCCGTTTTTTTATCGGCGCGCGCAGGTCCAGCGCGCAACCGGTGTCATGCGAAGTTGGCTTCGGCGAACTTCCAGTTCACCAGGTTGCCCAAGAAGGTCTCGACGAACTTGGGACGCAGGTTGCGGTAGTCGATGTAGTACGCGTGTTCCCACACGTCCACCGTCAGCAGCGCCTTGTCGGCGGTGGTCAGCGGCGTGCCGGCGGCGCCGGTGTTCACGATGTCCACGCTGCCATCGGCCTTCTTCACCAGCCAGGTCCAGCCCGAGCCGAAGTTGCCCACGGCCGACTTCACGAAGGCTTCCTTGAAGGCTGCGTAGCTGCCCCACTTGGCGTTGATGGCTGCAGCCAGCGCGCCCGATGGCTCGCCGCCGCCCTGGGGGGCCATGCAGTTCCAGAAGAAGGTGTGGTTCCAGATCTGGGCGGCGTTGTTGTAGATACCGCCGCTCGACTTCTTGACGATCTCTTCGAGCGTCATCGATTCAAACTCGGTGCCCTTCTGCAGGTTGTTCAGGTTCACCACGTAGGCGTTGTGGTGCTTGCCGTGGTGGTATTCCAGGGTTTCCTGGCTGTAGTGCGGGGCCAGGGCATCGATGGCGTAGGGCAGCGGGGGAAGGGTGTGTTCCATGGTGGTTCCTCGTGGTTTGAAATTCTGGAAATGCCGGGTACTGCACGGCGGGTGTCACAGCGACCAGGAGCCGGCACAACGCGAAGGAGGCATTGTAGGAACATCGCGGCCCCCGTGCAGCCTAGTGCACGGTCGAAGGCGCCTAATGCACACGCCCCATCCAGGTCAGGCCCCCGTCCTACAGCAGCCGAGGCTGCGCCACGGTCAGGTCCACCGTGCCATCGGCCAGCGTCGCCCGCAGCGCGGCGCCCGGCTGCGCCTGCCGCACACTGGTGACCGCCTGGCCCGTGGTGTCGGTGAGCAGCGCATAGCCGCGCTGCAGCACCAGCCGGGGGTCCAGCAGCTCAAGCCGCATGGCCGCGCGATCAAGCCGGTCGGTGTGCTGCTGCAGCGAACGCTGCATTTTCATTGGCAAATCAGCCCCCAGCGCTTGCTGGGTATGGGCGAGGCGCTGCATTTTTAATAGCGCTCCGTGCCGCATGCGCTGCGCAAGCCGGGCCAGCTGCATCTGCTGGCGAGCCACCAGGCCCGACGGTCGGCCGAGCCGTGCGGCGGCCTGATCGAGCCGTTGGTGGCGCGCGTCCAGCTGGCGCTCCACGCCGTCCGCGAGACGTTCGGCCAGCAGGCCGAGCGCCCCCAGCCACACGTCGCGCGGCTGGGCCACCAGCTCGGCCGCCGCCGTGGGTGTGGGGGCGCGCAGGTCGGCGCAGAAGTCGGCGATGGTGAAGTCGGTCTCGTGCCCCACCCCGCAAATGACGGGCACCGGGCTTTGCACGATGGTGCGGGCCAGGTGCTCGTCGTTGAAGGCCCACAGGTCTTCGATGGAGCCACCACCGCGCACGAGCAGGATGACATCCACCGGCGGGGTACCCGCCAAATCAGTCGCCAGCGCTTTTCCAGGCTGGGCTAGTTGATACATTTTTGATAGCGCCGAGCGCAGCGACGCGGGCGCTGCCGACCCCTGCACCTGCGCAGGGACCAGCACCACGGGGATGTGCGGAACGCGGCGGCGCAGCGCGGTCACCACGTCGTGCAGCGCGGCCGCGCCCGGCGAGGTGACGAGGCCGATCGCGCGTGGCTGCAGCGGCAGCGGCCGCTTGCGCGCGCTGTCGAACAGGCCTTCGGCGTCCAGCTGGGCCTTCAGGCGCAGGAACTGCTCGAACAGCGCCCCCTGCCCCGCGCGCTGCATGCTTTCCACGATGAACTGCAGGTCGCCCCGCGCCTCGTACACGCCGAGCCGCCCCCTGAGCTCCACCAATTCGCCATCGCGCGGCGAAAAGTCAAGCAGGCTGGCAGCGCGGCGGAACATGGCGCAGCGCAGCTGGCCCTGCGCGTCCTTCACCGAGAAGTAGCAATGACCGCTGGACGCGCGCGAGAAGCCCGTTATCTCGCCGCGAACCGCCACAGGATTGAACCGCGCCTCCAGCGCGTCAGCAATGGCGCGGCATAGCGCGCCAACTTCCCACACACGCGGCGCCGTTGCGCCATTCGGCGTCTCAAACATCAGCACCGCTGCGCTTTGGCGGGCCGCCCAAAGGGCAAGTAGTCCACAGCGCACCGGGGACGGCTGGGTGCGACCGGTGCAGCCCAGGCACCCGCGCAGAGCCATGCAGTACCGTACAAGTTATTGATTTATATGAGTTTTTCACTGCGCAAATTTTCATCAATCTGTTGCAAGCGTGATTTGGCGCCATTCCGCGTGCGGGTGATGGCCGGTTGCCCACAAAGTTATCCACAGTTTTTGTGGGTGACGCACAGAGGGCGGTCACTGCGCATCAAGGTAACGGTTTGTGACGAAGGGCTGCCGCCAAGCTGGGCCATAATCGCCGATTGCCTACATCTGCGCGGAGAGAGATTTGCTGTCCATCATACAAGCCGCAGGCTGGCCGATCTGGCCCCTGATTGCGTGTTCCGTCCTGGGACTGGCGCTGATTTTCGAACGTTTCGTGGCCCTCAAGACGGCCCGCGTCGCCCCTCCCAAACTGCTGGACGAAGCCATCACGGTGTCCTCCAAGGCCGTGCCCACGCCGGATGTGGTGAACCAGCTGGCCCAGAACTCTGCCCTGGGCGAAGTGTTGGCCAGCGGCCTGCGCACCCTCAACAGCAACCCCCAGTGCAGCGAAACCGACCTGCGCGCCGCCATGGAGGGCGCCGGCCGCGCGGTGGCGCACCGGCTTGAGAAGTACCTGTCTGCGCTGGCCACCATTGCTTCGGCAGCGCCGCTGCTCGGCCTGCTGGGCACCGTCATCGGCATGATCGAAATCTTCGGCTCGCAAGCCGGCTCGGGCGGCCTGGGCCAGGCCATGGGCGGCGGCAACCCTGCGCAGCTGGCGCATGGCATTTCCATCGCCCTGTACAACACCGCGTTCGGCCTGATCGTGGCCATCCCGGCACTCATCTTCTGGCGCTACTTCCGCGCGCGGGTCGATGCTTACCTGCTCACGCTGGAGCTTTCGTCCGAACAGTTCGTGCGCCACATCCTGCGCCTGCGCAAGGTCAAGTGAGCAAGCCCCGCACCGTGTCTGGCCCCTGCCCATGAACTTCAGCCCCCGTCCCAAGAACGAGCCCGAGATCAACCTGATCCCGTTCATCGACGTGCTGCTGGTGATCCTCATCTTCCTGATGCTGACCACCACCTACAGCAAGTTCACCGAGCTGCAGCTGACCCTGCCGGTGGCCGATGCGGAGCAGCAGCGCGACCACCCCAAGGAGGTGATCGTGGCCGTGGCTGCCGATGGCCGCTATGCGGTGAACAAGAGCGGCGTGGATGGCAAGGGCGTGGACGCCGTGGCGCAGGCCCTGCGCGCGGCTGCCAGCGCCGGGCGCGACAGCGTCGTCATCATCAGCGCCGACGCCATGGCTTCGCACCAGTCGGTGGTCACCGTGATGGAGGCCGCACGCCGCGTGGGCCTGACGCAGATCACGTTCGCCACGCAGTCGTCGGCATCGGGCCGCGCCAACGGCCGCTGACGGGCATGGCTGCCTCCGGGCCGCAGCCGCCCTCCCCGGGGCCCTCGCCGGCCCCGCTTTCTTCCCCGTCGTTCTCCGCATCCTTGTCGCCGGGTTCGTCCCCGGTTTCGACCCCCGCGCCCTCCCCCCTCCCGCCACCGCGGGGCTTGCCCGGCATCTGGCAGGCGCGCGGTGCCGCCGCCGGGGCTCTATGGCCCCTGTCCCTGGTCTACCGCGCGCTGGTGGCCGCACGCCGTGTGACGTACCGCGCCGGCTGGCGCATGTCCGAACACCCCGGGCGCCCCGTGGTGGTGGTGGGCAATGTGATTGCGGGCGGCGCCGGAAAGACCCCGGTCGTGATGGCCGTGGTGCGCCACCTGCAGGCGCGGGGGCTGCAGGTGGGCATCATCTCCCGCGGCTACGGCCGCAGCACCCGTGACTGCCGCCCCGCCACGCCCGCCAGCCTGGCGAGCGAGGTGGGCGACGAACCCGCGCTGATGGCGCGCAGCCTGGCCAGCGGCCCTGCGGTGCCCATTTACGTGGCGCGCCAGCGCATTGTGGCGGCCCGGGCCCTGCTGACCGCCCACCCGCGCACGGACGTGATCGTGTGCGACGACGGGCTGCAGCACCTGGCGCTGCAGCGCGACATCGAGATCTGCGTCTTCAACGACGAAGGTGTTGGCAACGGTTTTCTGCTGCCCGCCGGGCCGCTGCGCGAGCCGTGGCCGCGCGCGGTGGATTTGGTGCTGCATGCCGGGGCCAGGCCGCCCCCGCCCGGCGGCGGACCGGCCTTTCGGCTGCAGCGGGCACTGGCTGCGCACGCGGTCAAGGCCGACGGCACGCGTGTGCCGCTGGCGTCGCTGAAAGGGCAACCGGTGCACGCGGTGGCGGCCATTGCCCGCCCCGGTGACTTTTTTGCCATGCTGCGCGAACAAGGCCTGGAGCTGGCACACACCGAGCCACTCCCGGATCACTATGATTTTGATAGCTGGAAGCGCTCATCAGATAAGCGCTACAGCCTTGTTTGTACCGAAAAAGATGCCGTGAAGCTGTGGGCAGCGCACCCCGATGCCCTGGCGGTGCCCCTGCAGGTGCAGTTGCCCAGCGCATTCTTCGCGGCGCTGGATGCGCGGCTCGACGCCTTAGGATTTATCCGTAAATAATATTGACGGGCAGACTGATCTTCCGCAGGGCGATGATGGCAGCGGCCAGGTGGTTGAGAGTGAGAAAGGTGTGCTCCAGCTTTTCGTATCGCACGAGCAGCTTGCGGAATCTGTTGAACCATCCATGGCATGCCTCCACCACCCAGCGGCGCGCCTTCTTCTG
>NZ_JBMIRS010000235.1:0-56656 GCF_049198005.1 Paracidovorax sp. MALMAid1276
GCTCAGCCCGAACGGATGGGGGAGGCGCCCAGGCTTCGACGGGCTCAGCCCGAACGGATGGGGAGGCGCCCCGGCTTCGACAGGCTCAGCCCGAACGGGTGGACAGGCGCCTGGCTTCGAGGTCGCCCCATCACCTCAGCCCGTGCCCAGCAGGGCGCGCGCCACCGCCTCCCCTACCTTGATCCCATCCACCCCGGCCGACAGAATCCCGCCCGCATAGCTGGCACCTTCGCCCGCCGGGTACAGACCCGGCGTGTTCACGCTTTGCAGGTTCTCGCCACGGCCGATCTTGAGCGGTGACGAAGTGCGCGTCTCCACACCCGTCAGCACCGCGTCGTGCATGTCAAAGCCCTTGATCTTGCGGCCGAAGGCGGGCAGGGCCTCGCGCAGGGCCTCGATGGCGTAGCCGGGCAGGGCGGCGTGCAAATCGCCCAGCGCCACGCCGGGCTTGTACGAGGGCTCCACGCTGCCCAGCTGGGTCGAAGGCTTGCCCGCGATGAACTCGCCCACCAGCTGGCCCGGTGCGCTGTAGTTGCGCCCGCCCAGCACGAAGGCGTTGGATTCGAGCTGGCGCTGCAGCACGCTGCCCGACAGCGGGTGGAACTGACCGGCGGGCAGGGCCTCCACGCCGAAGGTCTGGCCCAAGTGGGTTTCGAATGCCTGGGCGTCCTGCGGGTAGTCGCGCGGGTCGATGCCCACCACCATGCCGGCATTGGCATTGCGCTCGTTGCGCGAATACTGGCTCATGCCGTTGGTCACCACGCGGTGGGGCTCGCTGGTGGCGGCCACCACCGTGCCGCCGGGGCACATGCAAAAGCTGTAAACCGCGCGGCCATTGGCGGCGTGGTGCACCAGTTTGTAGTCGGCCGCACCCAGCAGCGGGTGGCCCGCGTGGCGGCCCCAGCGGGCGCGGTCGATCACGCCCTGCGGGTGCTCGATGCGAAAGCCGATGGAGAACGGCTTGGCCTCCATGGCCACGCCGCGCTGGTACAGCATGGCAAAGGTGTCGCGCGAGCTGTGGCCCAGCGCCATCACCACATGGTCGGCCCGCAGCTCGGTGGTCTCGCCCGTGGCCTGGTTCAGCACTTGCAGGCCGCGCAGGTGGCGCTGCTCGCCTGTGCCTTCGATGACCACATCCGTCACGCGCTGCTCGAAGCGGATCTCGCCACCCAGCGCAATGATTTGTTCGCGCAGGTTTTCCACCACCTTCACCAGCTTGAAGGTGCCGATGTGCGGGTGGGCCACGTACAGAATTTCTTCGGGCGCACCGGCCTTGACGAACTCGTGCATCACCTTGCGGCCCAGGTGGCGCGGGTCCTTGATCTGGCTGTAGAGCTTGCCGTCGCTGAAGGTGCCGGCCCCGCCTTCGCCGAACTGCACATTGCTTTCGGCATGCAGCTCGCGCCGGCGCCACAGGCCCCAGGTGTCCTTGGTGCGCTCGCGCACGGTCTTGCCGCGCTCCAGCACGATGGGCCTGAAGCCCATCTGCGCCAGCACCAGTGCCGCAAAGATGCCGCAGGGGCCAAAGCCCACCACCACGGGCCGCAGGGGCAATTCGGCAGGGGCCTGGCCCACCGGGTGCCAGGCCATGTCGGGGGTGGGCTGAACATGGGGCTTGCCAGCCAGGCGATCCAGCAGTGCGGCTTCGCGTTCGGGCTGGGCCAGCGTGATGTCCACGATGTACACGGCCAGCAGGTCTGCCTTGCGCGCGTCGAAACTTCGCTTGAAGACGTGCAGGTGGGCGATGTCGGCGTCGGTGATCCCCAGGATCTGCGTGGCAGCGGCGCGCAGGGGCACCTCGGGGGCTTCGGCGGCGGTGAACGGCAGCCGGATTTCAGAGAGTCGGATCATGTGCTTCGGGGCCCGTAGTGATCGGGCAGCAGGCAATGCGTGGGGCCCGCATGATACGGGGCGCCCGGTGCCCGTGAAAGCGGGTGGGGCTTCACGGGCTGCGCTCCTGCAAGCAAGATTGCACGGATTGCTAATAAATCAATAGCAAACAATCCTTATACAGTAAGCGGTAAAAGGCATTTTTATGCAGTTTTTTTGGCGCTGGACTGCTGGGGCACCCCGTCGGCGCCGGTCTGCTGGCGCCAGCGCAGCTCGGCCACGCCAAAGGCCATGGCAGCGAGCACCAGCGGGCCGAAGTAGTACAGCGCGCGGTAGGCCAGCAGTGCGGCCAGCACCTTTTCCTGGCCCAGCGCCTGCGTGGTCAGCAGCGCCACGCCCACCGACTCGAGCACGCCCAGGCCCGCGGGCACCCGCAGCACCAACCCGGCCACCGCGCCCAGCAGCACCGTCGCCAGGGCCGCAGGGTAGCTCGCCTGGCCCTGCAGCACCGTCCACAGCGCGGCGCCCATCAGCATCCAGTTGGTGGCCGACACCCCCACCTGCCACAGCGCCACCCGCCAGCGCGGCAGCGGAAACGCATGGCCCCGCAGCGTCAGCGCGCGGCCGCCGCGCACGGCGCACAGCGCGATATACACCACGGGCAGGCAGCCCAGCAGCGTGCCGCCCAGCCGCCACTGCCAGGGTTGCACCCCCCACCCTGCCACGGGCGGCGGCTGCCAGACCCACGCCAGCACCCCGGCCAGCAGCAGATAGCCCACCCAGTTGGTCAGGATGCTGGTACCCACCACCTGGACAATGGTGCCCGGATTCACGCCCTGCCGGTCATAGAGGCGGTAGCGCACGCCCACGCCGCCGATCAGCGAGCCCAGGTTCAGCGTGAAGGGGTAGCTGGTCATGGCGATGCGCAGCGTTCGCGCGCGCGAGAGCGGGTGGCCGGTGCAGTGGCGGCCGATCAGATCGAACGTGCCATAGGTGCAGTGGCTGGCCACGGCCAGCGCGCCCGCCACGGCGAGCACGCTGGCAGGCAGGGCCAGCAGCGCCTGCCACACGGCGGGCCAGTCCACCGTGCGGGCCTGCCGCACGATGAGCGTGGCCACCACGGCAAAGAACGCGGCGGCCAGGCCGCGCGTCAGCCACGGCCACCAGGGCCGCTGCGTGATCCCGCGCAGGCCCCGGGGGCCGCGAGGCCGGCGTTGTGCGCCCGATGCGCCCTGTCCACCCCGCGCTCGCCGGTGTTGTGACTGGGCGTGCTCGGCCGATGCAACCGGAGGGGAGTGGTGGGTGGCGGCCATGAAATCAAGGGCTGGGTTGGAGGCGAGGCTGGCGAGGGAGGGGGCACTGGATGCAGCGAAGGCTTCTGCGCTGCACTGCGCGGGCCCTTCGGGGAACGCTCCTCAGTTCAATTCAGGCCGCCACTCCTGACTCGCGCCGCTCCTGCTGGCGGTGACTGTCGCCGTCTGCGGAGCGCGAGGCCGGGGGCGGTGCATGGGCCCCCGTTTCTTGCTGCGACGGAGGTCTGACCACCGTGATGGCGGGCTCATGGCGGGGCAGCCAGCCGGCCCAGGTGGGGAACCAGCGCATCAGGTGAAACAGCACATAGCTGCGCACCAGGCGCAGGCCGTCAAACCAGCCGCGCGGCGTGGCGTCGATCTGGCGGCAGCTGTGCTCCATGAGATGCGCCAGCCGGGCATGCAGGTGCGCGTTGAAGTCCCGGTCGCGGATGATGACATTCGCCTCCAGGTTCAGCGACAGGCTCAGCGGGTCGAGGTTGCTGGAGCCCACGGTCGACCACTCATCGTCGACCAGCGCCACCTTGCCGTGCAGCGGACGGTCGCAGTATTCGTAAATGCGCACCCCGGCGCGCAGCAGGTGGTCGTACAGCATGCTTGCGGCGGTCTTCACGATCGGCATGTCGGGCTGGCCCTGCAGGATCAGGCGCACATCCACGCCGCGGCGCGCGGCGCGGCGCATCTCGCGGATGAAGCGGTAGCCCGGAAAGAAATACGCATTGGCCACCACCACGCGCTTGCGCGCCGCACGCAGGGCCACGCGATAGTGGCGCTCGATATCGTTCCTGTGGCCCTCGTTGTCGCGGGTCACGAAGATCGCGTCGGCACTGCCCGCGTGCGGGGCTTCCGGCGTCGGCATGTCGGCGGGCTGCTGGCGCCGGGCCTCGCGGGCCTGCTGCCTGCGCAGGCGCTGCTCGCGCTTGCGCTCGGTCGGGCTCAGCACGGCATCCAGCGCAAACTGGCGCATCTGCGCCACGATGGGCCCGCGCACCGCGACGGCATAGTCCTGCTTGGCCTCGGGGCCAAAGTCGGCCACATGGTCTGCCGAATAGTTGATGCCGCCGATAAACCCCAGCGTGCCATCGACCACCACGATCTTGCGGTGCATGCGCCGCAACACGTTCAGCCGCCGGCCCATGAAGCTGCTCCCCGGGTCGAAGATGCGGAACTGCACCCCGGCCTGTGCCAGCTGGCCCAGAAATTCATCGGACAGGTCGGGCGAGCCAAAGCCGTCGACCAGCACCTGCACCTGCGCGCCCTGGCGGGCCGCCTTGAGCAGCGCCTCGTGCAGCTGGCGGCCGATCTTGTCGTCAAACAGGATGAAGGTTTCGAGCAGCACTTCCGAGCGGGCCTGGGCGATGGCCTCGAACACCCGGGGGAAGAACTCCTCGCCGTTCTCCAGCAACTCGAAGTGATTGCCCGGAACCCAGCGCGAGGAGCGCGGCGGCAGTCGAAAGCCTCGCCTCATAGCAAGATCTCCGCCGCCAGGGGGGCGTGGTCCGAGAGCTTGTCCCAGGGCTTTCTGGGCAGGTTCAGCGGCGAATGCACGGAAGCATTGCGCACATAGATGCGGTCGAGCGCCAGCAAGGGCATGGATGCGGGGAACGTGCGCACCGCGCGCCCGCATGCCTGCACGAATACCTCGTGCAGGCCGACCTCGCGGCGCAGTACATCGTGCGCACGGTGGCGCCAGTCATTGAAGTCGCCGGCCAGCACCACAGGCTCGTGCGCCGGAAACGTCCGCACCAGGTCGCACACGCGGCGCACCTGCTGCGCTCGGTGCGACTCTTGCAGGCCCAGATGCACGCAGATGGCATGCACCGGCAGGTGGTGGCCGGGCGGCTGCACCACGCAGTGCAGCATGCCCCGACGCTCGGGGCCGCTGATGGAAATGTCGTGGTTCTCGTAGTGCGTGATCGGAAACTTCGACAGCAATGCATTGCCATGGTCGCCGTTGTCATACACGGCATTGCGCCCATAGGCATATTGCGACCAGATCGTGTCTGCCAAAAACTCGTAGTGCGGAACCTGCGGAAAATTGGCAAACCGGCTGGCATGCCGGTGGTGCGAGCCCAGCACCTCTTGCAGAAACACCAGGTCGGCGGCCACCTCGCGCACGGCATCGCGCAACTCGTGCAGCATGAATCTGCGGTTGAAGCTGGTAAAGCCTTTGTGCACGTTCACGGTGAGCACCTTGAACGCGATGGGCCCGGAACCCGCAACGGGCGCTGGGCCGGGCTGCGAGGCTGCGGCGGTGAAGGGAAGGTCGGTGGCAATGGCGGCCATGGGCAACATCTTTTGGTGTGGCGATGTGCGCCCCGGCGAAAGCGTGCCGTGCGGCAGTGTCGGCCACTGCGGCAGCAGCGGTGAGGGGCGCATGAGCCCATTGTTCTGACGCACGGGCGCGCTGGGTGTAGGACGTTTTGCCGTACTTCTGTGCTGTGCTGCGTGGCCCGGAATACAAAAAGGGGCCATTCGGCCCCTTTGCTGTGGATGGCAGCCGCCGCCCGCGGCGTGCCGCGCGCGGGGGGCGATGCCCCGCAGTGCCCCGTCTTCACGCGGGCAGGAAGCCTTCCACCGAGAGATAGCGCTCACCCGTGTCGTAGTTGAAGCCCAGCACCTTGGCACCCGCAGGCAGCTCGGGCAGCTTCTGCGCAATGGCGGCCAGCGTGGCGCCCGACGAGATGCCCACCAGCAGGCCTTCCTCGCGGGCGGCGCGCCGCGCATATTCGCGTGCGGGCTCGGCATCGACCTGGATCACGCCATCCAGCAGGCTGGTGTCCAGATTCTTGGGGACAAAGCCCGCGCCAATGCCCTGGATGGGGTGGGGCGAAGGCTGCCCGCCCGAGATCACCGGAGAGGCCGAGGGCTCCACCGCAAACACCTTGAGGCTCGGAAACCTCGGCTTGAGCACCCGGGCCACGCCCGTGATGTGGCCGCCCGTGCCCACACCGGTGATCAGCACGTCGATGCCATCGGGGAAGTCCGCCAATATCTCCTCTGCCGTGGTGCGCACGTGCACGTCGATGTTGGCGGGGTTCTCGAACTGCTGCGGAATCCACGCGCCGGGCGTTTGGGCCTGCAGCTCCTGCGCGCGGGCAATCGCGCCCTTCATGCCTTTTTCGCGCGGGGTCAGGTCGAACTGCGCGCCGTAGGCCAGCATCAGGCGGCGGCGCTCGATGCTCATGCTGTCGGGCATCACCAGAACGAGCTTGTAGCCCTTGACGGCCGCCACCAGCGCCAGGCCGATGCCGGTGTTGCCGCTGGTGGGCTCGATGATGGTGCCGCCGGGCTGGAGCGCGCCAGACCGTTCAGCGTCTTCCACCATCGACAACGCGATGCGGTCCTTGATGGAGCCGCCGGGGTTGCTGCGCTCGGATTTCACCCACACATTGGCGCCCGCGCCAAACAGGCGGTTGATGCGCACGTGGGGCGTGTTGCCAATGGTCTGCAGAATGTTTTCAACTTTCATGGCGTCTCCTGTGAGGGGAAGGGAAAAGAGAGGGGCGCAGCCCGTTCAATTGACATAAACCGTTCGGGCTGAGCCTGTCGAAGCCAGGGCGCGGACATCGCCGCGTGACGCGCATTCTGAACCACTTGATCTACGGCGCCGGCTATATGGATATAGGGCATGCCCCTCGCCACCGTCAGCTTTGGGAGTCTGCGCGGGCGAAGGGACATCGACGGCAAAGGAAGAAAAACCAGCCTTGCGCGGTACGACCCGCGGTGCCCAGGGGGCCACGCAGTGCCCCAGCGGTGGGATAATCCCGCCCGTGAAGCACGCCAGACCGCCGCTGGTGCAATCTGGGAAACCAGGCACTGGAGGAACGTCCGGACTGCACAGGACAGCGTAGCAGCTAACGGCTGCCCACCGTGAGGTGAGGATCAGAGCAACAGAGACGAGTCGGAGCGGGCACAGCAAGCCACCAAAGGTGTTCTATCGGTCGTCCGCGCAAGCGGACACGGCTGGCGCAAGCCAGACGGTTTGCGGCGCAAGCCGCAAAGACCCTAGCCACCCGAAGCGGGCGGCACGCCCGCTTCGGGTGAAACGGGCAATCTCTACGCGCAGCAATACCAAGTAGGCCAGCGTTGATGTGGTTCCGCAGAGCTGGCGGGTAGGTAGCACCGAGCCGGGTGGGCGACCCCCGGCCCAGATTAATGGCGGTCACACTGCGGGCAACCGTGGTGCACAGAATCCGGCTTATCGGTGTGCTTCACACTATTAGTGTCGTATTTGATGCGGCACGGTGCTTCGGTTCCCGGTCGCAAATTCTGCTGATGTTGTCGCGCTCTACATTGCTGCTGCCTGCTCCCGCAGCTTTGGCGTCAGGGCGTGATGACGCACTGCAGTGAAGACGCCCGCGCTTTTCCTGCACTGATGTTGAACGAAATGACCGCAGAGGCCACGTCTTCCCCCGCTGCGTGTTTGATCGAAACCGCGCATTGGGTGATGCTGCAACCGCCCTCGATCACATTGACACCCGCATACAGGTAGGCCATGCGCATCGCGAGAAGGTCCTTCACCTTGGCCTGGCCCGATGGGCCGAAGTTGCCATGGCAGGAGGATGCCGCCGGAATGGAATCGTTGGCGGCGGCGAACAAGGCCCGCAGTGCCTTCTGTGTGGACACGGGGTCGGCAGAGCTGCTGGCGACGGTGGATGTCGGCCCTCCGATAGCTGGGGCGATCAATGCACCACCCAGCAGGACGGTTGTGCCAAACGCGCGCAACGGCCGCATCATGGCACTACTCCAAAGTACAAAGAAATGTCGTTCCCGGCGTACGCGCTTCTGAACTTGCTGTGGAAGGCTTCCACCGAGTTGTCGGCCACCACCTTGCTTTGGCTGTTGGAGAAGTTGAACACCATGCCTCCATAGTGAATCCCCACGTGCTTTTGTGGAACGGGCGCCATGAGATTGTTGACCACGTTCTTGGCAGACAGGACAAAGATCAAAAGGCCGTCCGTCATCGCTGGTTTGTTTTCCCATTTGCCCCGCTGCGGCAGCCGGTTGTACAACTCATCGCAGCGGATGGATGCACCTGTTTTCTTCGTTTTGAACGCCATATCGCCACACAGCATTCCCAGCTTGATGCCGAGCGCGTGACTTACAAAATGTGCGCAATGATTTTGGCTTGAAGCGGCAAAACCATTGGAACAAATGCCGGAAATGGGCTTGCCTACATAGGCCTGAAGTGCTGTGAGTGTCGTGCTCATGGAGTTGGAGAGGTGAGGAGAGCTGTGATGAGAGGCAAAGAACAAGGGGCCTGTCTGTAGTGCCTGAGGACGTCTCGACATGGACTCCGTCCCGTCACAACAGCTGGTGGCCGCGAGCCGATAATTCTCTGTATGAAGAGGCCAATGGCCGTTACCTTGTGTCTATTGGGGTAACCAGATTTGACGCACTTTGGCCGAGCACTGTGGATGCCGCTGCAGCAGGCGTTGTTCAGCCTTTGCCGCAATGCGGCGCATGCCCCTGTTCCAGCTCGGTGGCTCGGTGCACGGTGTCGGGATGGCTGCTGAGCAGTGACCACACCGGGTGCGCTTGGGGCTCGGTGCGGTGATTGCTCTTGGAGCCGGGCTCACCGGCAGCGGTGGTGGCGCTGTGCTCCCCCTGGTCCTTCCCCCTCTTCATGCCTTTTTCTTTTTCTTTTCGTTCCTCCTCTTCCTCATCCCGCGCAATCGCCAGCAGCAGCCTCCCCATGGGCGCAGTGGGCAGCGCTGCATGGCGCATGACGGCGATGGCGTAGCAGTCGGCCTCGCGTTCGTGGCTGCGGCTGTAGGCCAGGCCGGTGAGCACCGAGGCGCCGGTGGAGACGATGGCCGAGACGTCGCCCAGCGCCAGGCCGAGGCCGATGTTCAGCACGCCTTGCTCCACCACCATGCGGGTGGTGTGGCGGTGCATCACGTGGCCGATCTCGTGGGCCAGCACGCCCACCAGCGCGGTGTCGTCCATGCCCTTGTCGGCGGCGGCCTTCACGATGCCGTCGGTCATCACGATCTTGCCGCCGGGCAGTGCGAACGCGTTGGCGCCCATGCCGGATCGGAACTCCAGCGACAGCGGCGGGCGGTAGTCGGGGTAGCGGTGCAAGGTCTTGGGCGCCTGCTGCACCAGCGTGTCGAAGCGGGCCTTGAGCTGGTCCTGGCGCTCCTTGGGCAGTTTGCTGGGCTTCAAGGTGCCGTCGTCCATCTGCTGGAGCGCGTTTTCGGCCATGGCGACTTCCCACGACAGCGGCACGAAGCGCGTGAGCTGCGTGGCTGCCCAGGGCGTGCCGTATCGGTAGAACAGCGTGAGGCCGATGGCGGCAGCGACGGTCACGCCCAGCAATACCGGCCAGCGGGTCTGCATGCGCTGGGCGATGCCGGGGCGCTCGCCCGCGGCGGCCAGGGCGGCACGCCATTCGGTCACGGCATCGATTTCCAGGCTGCCTTGATCGCGCAGGTCCACCACCACAAGGCGCTGAGCCTTGCGCTCGTTCCAGGCCTCGGGCCAGCCCACGTCCTTCCACGCAAACACGACAGGCTGGGCGCCCGGCTGCGAGAGCGGGTGCAGCGCGAGCGAGGGGCCCTGGGGCGTGGCCTGCAGGCTCACCATCACGGGGCGGGCCCTGCTGCTCTGGCCGTCGAACCAGCGGCCAGGAATGGGAGATGCTGCGTGTAGGGGGTCGTTCATCTCAGTCGTTCGTCACGTAGAAGGGAGCTCGGTGCCTTCGAAGCTCGCGCCATCCAGGCGAGCAGCCGCCGCGCAAGGTCCGCCCAGCTGCGAATGCAGCGTTGCACTTGCGTGCGCTGGCGGCCTCCCCCTTCCCGAATGGCGTAGCCCTGTGAGAGAGGGGGAAGGCGCGCGGCGCCTCCGGGGGGGATGCCTTACCCAATGAGGTCCAAACCGGCTGCATCGGCCAGTGCGTCGCCCAGCCCGCCCTGCTGCTGGCGCACCATGGCGCCGGCCACCTGCTCCACCCCGCCCTTGACGTGCAGGGTCACGGAATCGCACTTCATGCGGTACTCGCTCACGCGGGCGAAGGGGCGGTAAAAGCCCAGGGTCAGCAGGGTGAGCAGCATGTTCTTGATGCGCAACCACACAAAACTGCTGGTGCGCAGCTGGCACTTGAAGCGGGCCACGTGGCTCACGCCGATGTTGTCCCACATCAGCTGGAACATGCGCGCTTCGCGGTACGCGCGTGCGGGCGCCGAAGCGAGCAGCAGCAAAAAGAACACGCCCACGAAGGCCACGATGATCAGCACGAACAGCCACAGGCCCATGCGCGAGCTTTGCGATGCGATCAGCGCAAACGAGCCACCGGCCAGCGCACTCAGCACCACGCTCAGGCCCACCACGAACAGAATGAAGACGGCCACCGTGGCCAGCCAGACCTTCACAAAATCCATGTACACCGGCTTCCAGCGGCCGCGCTCGGCACCCACCTGGGCCTTGCGCACCAGCAGGCTCTTGTAGTTGAACTCCAGGCGGATGATGCACAACAGCGTGAGCACCACGCCCAGCGCCAGCAGGCCGCCCATGCCGGGCGTGAAGCCGGGCATGGGCGCTTTCTCGCCCTCGTCTTCCACCGCCTCCAGGGCCTGCGCCAGCTCGGGCGACAGCAGCTGCAGGCCATAGAACACGCCGAACCAGATCAGCGCGATGGCAAACACGGGCCAGCTGGCGGTGTAGACCTCCTTCCAGCTGGCGGCGAACTGCAGCCGCAGGCCGCGCCAGCGCGTGGCGCCCAGGCGAAAGCGCATGGCGCTGGCCCAGATGAAGGGCGCAAGCAACGCGCCGCCCAGCAGAAAAAGGCCCACCGCCAGGTCCTGCCCGGTGTTCACGGCAATGTTGTAGGCCAGGGTGATGAGCATCAGCAGCACAAAGCCCACCACCATGCGGCGTTGCTGCGCGGTGAATTCAAGCGGGCTGCCCGCGACCAGGGTGTGGCTGTAGAAATACTGTGCGGTACGGCGCCGGGCCCAGGGCGTGTAGATGCCCAGGGTGACGATGGACAGCAGCACGTTGACGATCCAGACCCGGAAGTATTCGCCCCCGCTGCCGGTGAACTCAAGCGGGTAGGCATCGATGTTCTGCGGCATGAAGGTCGACATTGGCCCGCCTGCGCTGTCTGATGGAACTTGGCTCATCCATTCCCTCCTGTGTGTTTGTTTGCCGCGCAGTGTAGCAGCGCACCGGGGAGCGGCGTTTTAAGCCAAAAATGCCTCTGGCGCTTGCTGGGTAAGCGCTAATAGCTATGTTTTTGGTAGCTTTTGGGCCAGGTGCAACGTAGCTCCGTCGCAGTCACCGAGGCCGCGCAGCGCAGGGCCGTCGGGGCCAACGCTGTCAGAACTTCTCCCACGGCTGCAGGTAGCGCCATTGCCCCTCGGGCACCTTGGCCAGCGGCACGCGGCCGATGCGGATGCGCTTGATGCCCACTACCGTCAGGCCCACGGCTTCGCACATGGCCGGGATTTGGCCGGGGCGGATGCCCTTGAGCGCAAAGCGCAGCTTGGTCTCGTTCTGCCAGCTCACCTTGATGGGCGGCAACGGGCGGGCGTTGAAGCTGAGGCCGTGGCACAGGCGCTGCAGGCCATTGGGTGCGATCTCGCCCTTCACCTCGACGATGCATTCCTGCTCCAGCACCTCGATGTCTTCGGCCAGCTTGCGCGCGATGCGCTTGTCCTGCGTGTACACCACCAGCCCGCTGGCCTCGGTGGGCAGGGGTGTGAAGCATTCGAGTTGCTTGAAGTGGCGCTGCAGCACCCGAATGCCCGAGGCGTCTTCGGGCAGGTGCGATGCCGTGTTGAGCAATGCCATGGCCTGAGGCGCGCCCTGGCTGCGGCTGGCGTGGGCTGCTTGCCCTGTGGGTGCGCCTGGCATGCCCAGGCCCGCGTCAAACCCTGCGGGTTTGTGCAGCAGCAAGGTCACCGGGGTCAGCTCCAGCAGGCTGGCATCGGGTGCCACCGCCACCGCCTGGTCGGGGCGCACGCGCGCGCCGGGAGCTTCCTCCACCCGGCCGTCCACGCTCACAAAACCGCCTTCGATGAATTGCTCGGCCGTGCTGCGCGAGCAGTTCAGTTGCTCGGCCACGCGTTTGGCCAGGCGGATGTGGGTGGGGTCAGGGTTCTTTTCGGTCATGGGGGAAATAGGTGAGCGTTCGCCAAGGCCGCAGATGCGCGGAGGGCTGAAAGCGCGGTGGCAAGCAAGGCGTGATTGTCTACCCTGACCTCAGCCGGCGCTGACCAAAGCCACTGCCACCGTGGAACTGGCTCTGTCGGGTGGGTCACCGGTGGCGGCCCCCTGACGGGGGAGGCGCGCAGCGCCTCAAGGGGGCTTCAGTTGTTCCCGGGCTGGAGCGCGCGGATGCGGTCGACATGCGCCAGCAGTGAGCGCTGGGCCACGGGCCACATGCGCGGGGGCACGTCGTCGTAGGCATGCTGCACCCAGTCCTCCATGGTGCCGTGTGGCAGCGCCTGCATGGCGGCCAGCACCTTGGCCTCGCGCGCCAGGCGGTGGGCCTTGAGTTTGGCGATGGCTCCCCGCGCATTGCCCAGCACGTAGCCGTGCGCGGGCAGGATGAACTCCACATCGTGTTCGGCACACACGGCGTCCAGGCGGTCCAGCGAATCGAGGTAGTCGGCCATGTTGCCGTCCGGTGGGTCCACCACGGTGGTGCTGCCATTCAGGATGTGGTCGCCGCTGAAGAGCAGGGCGTCTTCCACCAACCGCAGGCACAGGTGGTTGGCGGCATGGCCGGGGGTGTGGATGATCTGCAGGGTATGGGTGATATGGCCCTCTGGCGCTTGTCCTTCAAGTACCAGAAGCTCATTATTTTGTAGCGAACGGTCTGGCGTGAACTGGCTGGCGGCACGCGCCGTGGGGGCTGAAGGCAGGCCCAGGATGGGCGGGCGCGCCTTGCCCGCCTGCACGCACATCGCCTGCAGCGGCGCAGCGCCGGGGGAGTGGTCGGCGTGCGAATGTGTGCACACGATCATGCGGATGTCGCCGCCCGCAGCGCGCCAAAGCTTGTCCAGGTGCTCGGCATCGGCCGGGCCGGGGTCGATGGCGATGTAGCCGGTGGCCGGGTCGCCCACCAAATAGCTGTTGGTGCCGGGGCCGGTCATCACGCCCGGGTTGGGGGCCGTCAGGCGCTGCACGTTGCGCAGCAGCGGCACGGGGCGCTCGGTCTGCCAGTCCAGCGGGTGCACGATCTGGCCGTCGGGGCACACCAGCGCCAGCTCGCCAAAGGGCATGTCATCTTCCATGTAGCGCGCCTCCTTGCCGGCCAGCGTGCCGGCGCGGGGGCAACTGACCCACAGGGGCTGTTCGCTGGCCACGGCGTCCAGCACGGCCTGGGCATTGGCAAACTTTGCCAGCCGTTGCAGCGTGCGGATGGTGGGGAAGATCATGAAGAACTGACCCGCCTCGTGCCGCGCCAGCGCGTCGGCCGGGCGCACCCACACGGGCTCGAACTGCTCAGCCTCATCGGCCACGGGCTCCTGGCCCTCGGGCATGCGGGCGACCAGAAACTGCACGTCGAAGCGGCGCGCCAGATCGCGGTCGGCGGTCCAGTGCGCGAGCAGGTAGACGCCGTCGGCCGCCAGGCGCAGGCCGCGTGCATGGCACTGCGCGGCAAAGGGCTGGTGGCGGTCGATGGCGGCGATGTCGCTGGCGTCGGCCATCTGCCCTTTGCGAGGGTCATCGGCATGGCGGGCCAGCAAAATGCCCAGCTCTTCAAAACTCTCGCGAATGGCCGCGATGGCCTGCGTGAGGCGCAGGTCGCTTTGCTGGGGGCGGCGGTCAGCGGCCGCGTGGGTGGCGGGCGCGGCGTCAAGCGCGTCGATGCCGCCGCCGGGAAACACATAGGCGTTGGGCGCAAAGCTCGCCGTGGGCGAGCGCCGTGTCATCAGCACTTCCAGCCCGCCCTCGGCCGGGGCATCGCGCAGCAGCAGCACGGTGGCGGCCGGACGGGTGGCAACAGGTTCGCGGTGGGGGTGCAGTTGTTGGTTGGTGCGGGGCATCGGGCCATTATCCGGCGTTGCCCTGCAGCCTGCCGGCCGGCTGCTTTCGTCAAGGCGGCGCCTGTGGCCCCTGGTTGGAGCGGGGCACGATCTGCCCGCTGCGGTAGGTGCGTTGCATGGTGGGTGGCCTTTCAGGAAAAAATGGGCAAAGCGCTGCCCGCCCGGCGCACGGTGCGTCGGGAGAGGAGGTGCATAGGAGGGGCTGGAAGCGGGTCAGTCCGCCTTGATGCCGGGGGCCTTGATGGTCTTGGCGGTTTCGGTCTTCACCAGTAGGCGATGAATTCCCTGAGTTTGTTGGCTGGCACCGAGGGGTGAGCCGCAATCACGTTGGTGGCTCACGGTGAGCAGGGCCACGGGCGCGGAGTCCTTGGCCTCCCAGGGCTGGCTGGGTGTAAGGGCAGGGTTGCCCAGGTGGTAGGCCGAATGTGACCTTGGTGCCCTCGTCGCTGGGCACCTTGTTCGGACCGCGCGTGGTGTTCAAGGGCCTGGGCGCCAAGTCGCCCCGCGCGGATGTGCATGCGGTGCAACGGCGCGATGACCAACTGGGTGTGGTGCCCGCATTCGTGCGCGTGGTGGCAGGCGTCTGAGGCAGGCTTCCTTGCAGCTTCACGACACCATGTGTCGCTTGCTCCCAGGCCGAGAAATTGGCGCTGCCCATGCCAGGGCTGCCGCGCAAGGGCCGCCCCGCCGCGCTGGCAGTGTCCCCCTTCCCGAATGGCGCAGCAATTCGAGAGAAGGGGGAAGGCGCGAAGCGACTCAGGGGGATGTACCTAATCAATCCCAGGCGGGTGCGAGGCCTTCGGGGTCGACCATGCGGCCGCCCCGGTCCAGCGCAGCGATCTGCGCCATGTCTGTATCGCTCAGGCGCAGCTGCTGCGCCTTCAGGTTGCTCGCCAGGTTATCGCGCCGGGTGGAAGAGGGGATCACCGCGTAGCCCAGTTGCAGCGCCCAGGCCAGCGCCACCTGGGCCGGGGTGGCCGAGTGGGAGCGCGCAATGGCCTCGATCACCGGGTCTTTGAGCACCTTGCCGTAGGCCAGCGTCATGTACGAGGTGATCGGGATGCCCTGGCTCTGGGCGAACCCGGCCACGGTGCGGTTTTGCAGGTAGGGGTGCAGCTCGATCTGGTTCGTGGCGATGGCGCCTGCGCCCACGGCGGCAATGGCTTCGCGCATCAGCGCCACCGTGAAGTTGGAGACACCGATCTGCCGGGTGAGGCCCAGGTGCTTGGCTTCGGCCAAGGCGCCCATGAACTCGGCCACGGGCACCGCGCCGCCTGGCGAGGGCCAGTGGATCAGGGCCAGGTCCACATGGTCGGTGTGCAGCTTGTGCAGGCTGTCCTTCAGGCTGGCCACCAGCTTGTCTGCGGGCAGGTTGTCGGTCCAGACCTTGGTCGTGATGAACAGCTCGCTGCGCGGCACGCCGCTTTCGGCGACGGCCTGGCCGACTTCGGCCTCGTTGCCGTAGATCTGCGCGGTATCGATGGCGCGGTAGCCCAGGTCCAGCGCGTTGCGCACGGAGTCGATCACGACCTGGCCCTGAAGGCGGAAGGTGCCGACGCCGAAGGCGGGAAGAGAGCGGTGAGGGGATGTCATGGCGGTTCCTGTAGTGACGGAGAGTGACAAGGGAAAGATCAGAGGGAAAACGGAAACTAATGCCCCACGGGCACCGGGCCGGCGGAGCGCACGGGGATGCCGCTGCGCCGGTCCAGCACACCGCTCCACTGCGTGAGGGCCAGCGACACCAGCACCACCAGCGCACCGATCCATGGCGTGTGCTGCAGGCCCAGGCGCGTCACGATCAAGCCCCCGGCCCACGCGGCGCCGGCGATGCCCAGGTTGAACGCGGCGATGTTCAGGCCCGATGCCACGTCCACCGCCTGCGGCGTGAAGCGTTCGGCCTGCTTGACCACATACACCTGCAGCCCCGGCACATTGCCGAACGCCACGGCGCCCCACAGCAGCACGGTGCCCACAGCCAGCCAGGGGTGGGGCGCGGTGAACTGCAGCAGCAGCAACACGGCCGCCAGCAGCGCAAAGATGATGCGCAGCGCCGGGATGGGGCCCAGCCGGTCGGCCAGCTTGCCGCCCCAGAGGTTGCCCACGGCCACCGACACACCGTACACCAGCATCACCCAGCCCACGGCGCTGGCGCTGAAACCCGAGATGTCGGTGAGGATGGGTGCGAGAAAGGTAAACGGGATGAAGGTGCCGCCGTAGCCGATGGCCGTCTTGGCATACACCAGCAGCAGGCGCGGCTCGGCCAGCACCTTGGCCTGTTGCAACAGCGAGGCGGGCGGGGTATGCGCCAGGTTGCGCGGCACGAACAGAGCACTGCCGATGAAGGCAGCCACGCCCAACGCGGAGACGGCCAGGAAGGTTTCGCGCCAGCCGAAATGCTGGCCGATGAAAGTGCCCAGCGGCACGCCCGTGACCAGCGCCACCGTAAGGCCGGTGAACATGATGGCAATCGCACTCGCGGCCTTCTCGCGCGGCACCATGCCTGTGGCGATGGTCGAGCCGATCGAGAAAAACACACCATGCGCCAGCCCGGTGAGGATGCGCGCGGCCACCAGCGTCTCGTAGCTGGGGGCCTGCCAGGCCACCAGGTTGCCGGCGGTGAACAAGGCCATCAGCGCCAGCAGCAGCGCCTTGCGCGGCAGCTTGCCCGTGAGGGCGGTGAGCACGGGCGCGCCGATGGCAACCCCCAATGCGTAGAGGCTCACCAGCAGCCCGGCCGAGGGCAGGCTGATAGCAAGGTCCGTCACCACGGTGGGCAGCAGGCCAACGATCACGAACTCGGTCGTGCCGATGGCGAAGGCGCTGAGCGTCAGCGCAAACAGGGCAATGGGCATGGAAACACTCCTGTGGATGTGGGAAGGAGTGTGGGTTTTTCAGCCTTGCAGAAAAAGACGGTTACGCTCCATGGATAGTTGACTGTGAATCAACAATCGTTGGAGGGGTAGCCCATGAAAACCACGCTCGAAGAACTGCAGGCATTTGTGGCCGTGGTGGATGGCGGGTCGATCACGGCCGCTGCCGACGCGCTGGGCCAGACCGTCTCGGGCATCAGCCGCGCCCTGGGCCGGCTGGAGAAAAAGCTCGACACCACGCTGCTGCGCCGCACCACGCGCCGCACCGAGCTGACCGAGGAGGGGCAGGCCTTTTTGCTGCGCACACGCGCCATCCTCGCGTCCATCGACGATGCCGAGGAGCACATGGCCGCGCGGCGCCAGCAGCCCGCCGGCCGCCTGCGGGTGAATGCGGCCACACCCTTCATGCTGCACGCTGTGGTGCCGCTGGTGCCTGCGTTTCGCCAGGCCTATCCGCAGATCACGCTGCAGCTGGACACGGACGAACTCAACATCGATCTGCTGGAGCGGCGCACCGACGTGGCCATCCGCATCGGCCAGCTGCAGGACTCGACCCTGCACGCGCGCCCGCTGTGCACCAGCCGCCTGCGGGTGCTGGCCAGCCCCAAGTACCTGGCGCGGGCTGGCAAGCCCAGGGGCGTGGCCGACCTGGCCCGCCACACGCTGCTGGGCTTCAACCAGCCCGAGTCGCTCAACCACTGGCCGCTGCGGGGCGCGCATGGCGATGCCTGGCCCATCGTGCCCAGCCTGACCGCGTCCAGCGGTGAAACCCTGCGCCAGTTGGCGCTGCAGGGGGTGGGCATCGTGTGCCTGTCAGACTTCATGACCGCTGGTGACCGTGCGCGTGGCCACCTGGTGCAGGTGCTGGCCAAGGACACGGTGGAGGTGCGCCAGCCCGTCAGCGCCGTGTACTACCGCAACACGCAGTTGGCGGCGCGCATTGCGTGTTTTCTGGATTTTCTGCAGGAACGGTTGGGCTGACCCGGGCCGGGCGACCCTGGGCGAGCCTCGTCCAGAAAAGCCTCCTCACCGCAAGGCCCGCAGCTGCTGCAGCCGCTGAAGTACGGCGTCGATCACGGCATCGGCGCTGCGGGGCTCGCAGCTCCACAACATTTCCAGCAATTCGATCAAGGCGATTGCGCTGTTCTCGGCCAGCGCAGCCTGTGAGGCGGCCTGGAGGTCTTGCGCCTCCAGCCGGTCCAGAACGTCAACCATCAAACCCATGGGGCACTCCCTTTTTTTGTGGAGCCCATGGTAGGGGCTGCGGCCCCGTGCCCGGCGCCCGCAGGCTTGAGCGATGTCAAACCGGGGGCAGATAGGCCGCAGTGCCTTGCCTCCGGCGCTATTCAGGTGCGATTCAACCGCGCGCAGGAATGTTCAGTCCGCGGGCCACGGCCGGGCGCGTGACGAACGCGTCCAGCACGCGCTGCACTTCCTTGAACTGGCCGAACTCCACCAAATCGCCCGCGCCGTAAAAACCCACCAGGTTGCGCACCCACGGCAGGATGGCGATGTCGGCAATCGTGTAGCTATCGCCCATCACCCACTGGCGGCCCTGCAGGCGTTCGTCCAGCACCTTGAGCAGGCGTTTGGACTCGGCCACATAGCGGTCGCGCGGGCGCTTATCTTCATAGTCCTTACCCGCGAACTTGTGGAAGAACCCGAGCTGGCCGAACATGGGGCCCAGGCCGCCCATCTGCCACATCACCCACTGCAGCGTTTCGTAGCGCCCGGCGGTGTCGGAGGGCATCAGCTGGCCCGTCTTGCTGGCCAGGTAGACCAGGATGGCGCCGGATTCGAACAGGGCCAGCGGCTTCTTATCCGGGCCGTTCGGATCCAGGATCGCCGGGATCTTGTTGTTGGGGTTGAGCGACAGAAACTCGGGCGAGGTCTGGTCGTTGGTCTCGAAGCTGACCAGGTGCGGTTCGTACGGCAGCCCCAGTTCTTCCAGGGCGATCGACGCCTTCACGCCGTTGGGCGTGGGCAGCGAATACAGCTGGATGCGGTCGGGATGGAGGGCGGGCCACTTGCGGGTGATGGCAAAAGCGGAAAGATCGGTCATGCGAGGTTCCTGAAAAGCCGGTGGTTGGAAGAAGTCTGCCAAGCCTACGCTGGCTCGCGAAGCGGCGCAGGGCCGGGGCCATAATCCCTTCCCATGAAGATTCGCTTCACCAAAATGCAGGGCGCGGGCAACGATTTTGTGGTGCTCGACGAAACCCGGGGCCGCCTGGGGCTCAGCGCCGCCCAATATCGCTTTCTCGCTGACCGCCACTTCGGCGTAGGGGCCGACCAGATCCTTACGGTGCGGCCTTCCCCGGGCGAGGGGATCGACTTCGAATACGTGATCCACAACGCCGATGGCGGCGAGGTGGAGCAGTGCGGCAACGGCGCGCGCTGCTTTGCGCGCTTTGTGCACGACAAGGGCCTGACCGGCAAGGACACGATCCGCGTGCAGACGCAAAGCGGTGTGATTGCCCCGCACCTCACGGCCGACGGACGCGTCACGGTGGACATGGGCCAGCCCGTGCTGGAACCTGCCCAGGTGCCGTTCGATGCCACCGGCCTGATGCCCGTGGCGCAAGGATCAGGCCAAAAATGGCCACTAGCGCTTGCTGGTAAAGCGCTGGAGGCTACTGTTTTGGTAGCGGTGGTTTCCATGGGCAACCCCCATGCCGTGCAGCTGGTGGACAACGTGGACACCGCACCCGTGGCAGAAACCGGCCCCCTCATCGAAAACCACGTGCGCTTTCCGCAGCGGGTGAATGCGGGCTACCTGCAGATCGTGGACCGCGCCCATGTGCGCCTGCGCGTGTTCGAGCGCGGCGCTGGCGAGACGCTGGCCTGCGGCACCGGGGCCTGCGCCGCGGTGGTGTCCGGCATCCGCCTGGGGCTGCTCGACCGCGAAGTGCATGTGGACACGCGCGGCGGCCGGCTCACCATTGCCTGGAGCGGCCAGCCGGCCGACTCCGTTTTCATGACCGGCCCCGCCACCACGGTGTTCGAAGGCCAGATCGACATTCCAGACACCCTCGTATGAGCACCTCCCACATCCCTCCCATCACCGAAGACGACATCGCCCAGTTCCTCACCAACACGCCGGGCTTTTTCGAACGCCACGCCGAGGTACTGGCCAGTGTGCAGATCACCAGCCCCCACGGCGCGCGCGCCGTGAGCCTGCAGGAGCGCCAGGCCGAGATGCTGCGCGAGAAGATCAAGGGCCTGGAGCAGCGCGTGATGGAGATGGTGCGCAACAGCACAGAAAACGCAGCCATTGCCCACAAAGTGCACCAGTGGACGGCCAGCCTGCTGCAGGTGCGCGACCCGTTCGATCTGCCCCAGGCCGTGGTCGATGGCGTGCGCACCTTGTTCGACGTGCCGCAGGCCGCCGTGCGCGTGTGGGAAGTGGCCGCGCCGTACATCGATGCCGACTTTACCCAGGGCGCCAGCGAAGATGCGCGCGCGTTTGCCTCGTCGCTGACCATGCCGTTCTGCGGCCCCAACCTGGGCTTCGAGCCTGCGGGCTGGCTGGCGCAGGGAGAAGGCGGTGGCGCCGAGCCCGCGCAGTCGCTGGCCCTGCTGCCGCTGCGCGCGGGCGCCATCGACAGCGCCACGCCCGCGTTCGGCCTGCTGGTGCTGGGCTCGCCCGATCCGCAGCGCTTTGACGCCACCATGGGCACGGACTTTCTCTCGCGCATGTCCGAGCTGGCCAGCGCCGCGCTGCTGCGCTTGAAGTGAAACACCCCCCTGGGCGGCTGCGCCGCTATCCCCCGCTCTCTCAGCGCTGCGCACTGCGGGCAGGGGGACGACGCCAGCGCGGCGGGGCGGCCCTTGCGCGGCGTCCGCTGGCCTGGGCTGCGCCGGTTGCGTGTGCAGCGCTTCGGTTTTATTAAGGCGGCAGCGCCATGCCTGAGCCGCAACCCGACCCGCAAGCCGACCCCCACGTTCAGCGCTATCTGGAGCACGTGCGCGTCGAAAAGCGGCTGGCCGCGCGCACGCTCACGCTCTACACCCTGGACCTGGAGCGGCTCGCGCAGTGCGCGGCGGGCGTGAATGTGCCGCTGCTGCAGCTCACCAGCGCCCACATCCGCCGCTTTGTGGCGCAGATGCACAGCGGCGGTCGCAGCGGGCGCGGCATTGCGCTCATCCTCTCGGGCTGGCGCGGTTTCTTTGCCTGGGCCGGGCGGCAGGGGCTGGTTGCGCACAACCCGGTGCAGGACGTGCGCGCGCCCAAGGCGCCCAAGCCCTTGCCCAAGGCGCTGGGCGTGGACGACGCCGTGCGCCTGGCCGAGTTCGACAACACCGGCGCCGACCCGTGGCTGGAGGCACGCGACGCGGCCATGGTCGAGCTGCTGTACGGCTGCGGCCTGCGGGTGGGTGAACTGGCGGGGCTGGATGCCGTGCCCAGCGCCGACACCGAGCGCCAAGGGCGGGGCTGGGTGGACCTGCAGGCGGGCGAAGCGCACGTGTTTGGCAAGGGCAGCAAGCGCCGCAGCGTGCCGGTGGGCGCGGCGGCCACGGCGGCGCTGCAGGCCTGGCTGGCGCTGCGGGCCACGCCGTTTGGCGGCGGGGGCGCGGCGCGGCTGGATGCGGCGCTGTTCGTGGGCCAGCGCGGCAAGCGGCTCACGGCGCAGTCCATCTGGCTGCGCCTGCGCCAGCGCAGCCAGCAGGCCGGGCTGACCACGCCGGTGCACCCGCACATGCTGCGCCACTCGTTCGCCAGCCACCTGCTGCAAAGCAGCGGCGACCTGCGCGCGGTGCAGGAGCTGCTGGGCCACGCCAACATCACCACCACCCAGGTCTATACGCGGCTCGATTTTCAGCACCTGGCCAAGGTGTACGACGCCGCGCATCCCCGGGCCCGCAAGAAAAGCTGAAACGCGCGCCCTCCACGCGCCCGATGCGGACCGGTGCAGCCCGCTCCCGCCCACACGCACCCGCCAGCCCGCACAATCCTGCCCATGAAAACCATCCGCCTCCGCCCTGGCAAAGAGCGCTCGCTCCTGCGCCGCCACCCCTGGATCTTCGAATCGGCCATCGCCAAGGGCGGTGGCGACAGTGGAGAAACCGTGCGCGTGGAGTCGCACGAAGGCCAGTTCCTGGCATGGGCCGCGTTCAGCCCCACGTCGCGCATCCGGGCGCGGGTGTGGAGCTTTGACGAGGCGCAGCGCATTGATGCTCCGTTCTTCATAGCAGCCTGCGCAAGATCCATCATCGCCAGAGCCCGTTTCGACATACAGAGCGATGGCGTGCGGCTTGTGCATGGCGAATCCGACGGCCTGCCGGGGCTGATCGTGGACCGCTATGGCGACACCCTGGTGGCGCAGTTCACCAGCGCCGGCACCGAGCGCTGGAAGAGCGTGATTGCCGACGCGCTGCTGCGTGAGACCGGCTTGGCCAAGCTGTATGAGCGCTCGGACGCCAGCGTGCGTGCGCTCGAAGGCCTGCCGCCGGCCACGGGCTGGCTGCGGGGCGGCACGCCCGCCGAAGCCGGTGCGGCGCTTCCTCCGCTCGAGCTGACGATCCACGAGCACCAGTGGCACCTGACGCTCAACATCGCCGAAGGCCACAAGACCGGCTTCTACCTGGACCAGCGCGACAGCCGCAAGCGGTTTGCCGACTACGCGCGGCGGCTCGGGTTCCAGCACGTGCTCAACTGCTATTGCTATACCGGCGGCTTCAGCGTGGCGGCGCTCTCCGGCATGCGTGCCGCCGAGGCCGCAGGCGGCCCGGCTGTGGGGCAGGTGATTTCCATCGACTCGTCCGGCCCGGCGCTGGAGAGGGCGCGCGCGCATGTGGCGCTCAACGGGTTCGACCCGAACCGCGCGAGTTTTCTGGACGCCGACGTGAATGCCTCGCTGCGCCAGTTCCTGAAGGAAGGGCAGCGCTTTGACGCCATCGTGCTCGATCCGCCCAAGTTCGCGCCCACCGCCACCCATGCAGAGCGGGCGGCGCGGGCCTACAAGGACATCAACCGCCTGGCCCTGCAGCTGCTGTCGCCGGGCGGGGTGCTGTTCACGTTTTCGTGCTCGGGCGGCATCAGCGCCGACCTGTTCCACAAGATCGTGGCGTCGGCCGGGGCCGACGCCGGGGTGGACGGCTACATCGTGGAGCGCCTGGGCGGCGCGCCCGACCACCCGATGACGCTGGAGTTTCCGGAAGGGGAGTACCTCAAGGGCCTGGTCGTGATGCGCAAGGGCTAGGAGCGGCTAAAAAAACTCTTCTGGCGTCGTTGCCGCGTCTTGTCGTACTACTCGTACTGCCTGCGACGCTGCGCCTAGCCAGAACCGCTGCGCTGAGTTTTGTTCGCCGCTCCAAACCCCTCCGGCCTCAGGCCTGCAAGGGGTTGACAGCCTCGGTACACTGAAAAATCCGCCCCTTGCCGGGGCGCCGGGCGCCGTGGCAAGGGGCTGCGCGCACGGTTGGACGCACTGAAAGACAGATATATGGCATTGATCCCCGTCACCATCCTCACCGGCTTTCTGGGCTCGGGCAAAACGACGCTGCTCAAGCGCCTGCTCACCGAGGCCCACGGCCAGAAGATCGCCGTGATCGAGAACGAGTTCGGCGAAGAAAACATTGACAACGACATCCTGGTGACCGAATCCAAGGAGCAGATCGTGCAGATGAGCAACGGCTGCATCTGCTGCACCATCCGCGAAGACCTGCGCGAGACCCTGCAGTTGCTGGCCGCCAAGAAACGCAAGAACCTGCTGGAGTTCGACCGCATCGTGATCGAGACCACCGGCGTGGCCGACCCCGGCCCCGTGGCGCAGACCTTCTTCATGGACGAGGAGATCGCCGAAACCTACCTCATCGACTCCATCATCACGCTGGTGGACGCCAAGCATGCGCCCCAGCAGCTCAATGACCGGCAGGAGGCGCGCCGCCAGGTGGGCTTTGCCGACCAGATCTTCCTGTCCAAGACCGATCTGGTTTCCAAGGACGAGACCGAAGCGCTGATCCACCGCCTCAAGCACATGAATCCACGCGCGCCCATCAAGGCCGTGCATTTTGGCGATGTGCCCCTGAACGAAGTCCTGGACCTGCGGGGCTTCAACCTGAGCGCCAAGCTCGACATCGACCCCGAGTTCCTGCAGGAGGGCGGCCATGGGCATGACCACCATGACCATGACCATGATCACGAACATGGCGAGCACTGCGACCATCCCTCGCACCAGCATGGGCACGGCCATGGCCACCACCATCACCATGACGACGATGTCAAGAGCTTTGTCTACCGCTCGGACCGGCCCTTCGACCCTGCCAAGCTGGAGGACTTCCTCGGCGCGATCGTCAACATCTACGGCCCGCGCATGCTGCGCTACAAGGGCGTGCTGTACATGAAGGGCACCGAGCGCAAGGTCATCTTCCAGGGCGTGCACCAGCTCATGGGCAGCGATTTGGGGCCCCAGTGGGCCGACGGCGAGGCGCGCACCAGCAAGATGGTCTTCATCGGCATCGACCTGCCCAAGGACATCTTCCTGCAGGGGCTGGAGCAGAGCCTCGCGTGAGCAAAGCTTGCACAGCCTGACGGCATGCGGGTTTGCGCGGGTTTGTGTTGTATCTGCAACGTTTCCGTTGCCGTCAGTCCAGGTCGATACAATCGCGCCCCGGTAAGAACCTGTTGAATGCCTTTTTGGGGGTCATCCCAGCAGCCGCTGGGTGGCTGGCACGTCCCACGCGTGCCCCCCCAAGTTCGTCCAACAGCCTTAGCCCCGAAGGCGTGCCACCCGCCCCGGCTCCACATGCGGCCGGGGCCTGCCCGTATTGCGAGGAGACCAGGAAGTGAAAGCCGAGACCAGCAAAACCAAGGGAACCTCCAAGGCAACGCCCGCTGCAGCCAAGAAAGTCGCTTCTGCGGCGCCGCCCGCCAGCAAGGCGGCGGTCCCGGCTGCAAAGGCCGCTCCGGCAGCCAAGGTAGCCGCCAAGCCGGTGGCCAAGCCGGCCGCCAAAACTACGGCGGCGCCCAAGGCCGCAGCGCCGGTGCCCAAGGCGCCGGCCGCAGCGCCTGCTCCCGCTGCGGCGCCCGCGCCGCAGGCCGGTTCCGAGGTACCCGTGCGCACAACCCGGCCTTCTTCCCGATTGGCCCAATTGACCGTACCATCCATGGCACAGTCAGTGGCTTCAACCGCTGCCAAAGCCAGTTATCTACACACCATGCCCACGACCGTGCAAGCGCAGCCCACCTTTGCTGCTGCCAAAAAAGACCCCAAGCTGGCGAACAACTGGAAGACCAAGTCCGCCGCCGAGCTGACCGACGCTGAAGTCATGGCCATGCCCGACAGCGAGTACATGAACGACAAGCAGATGGCGTTTTTCCGCCTGAAGCTCGTGCAGCTCAAGCAGGACATCCACAACAGCGCCGGTGAAACCACCGAGCACCTGCGCGAAGACACCGTGGTCGTGCCCGACCCGGCGGACCGCGCCACCATCGAAGAAGAGCACGCGCTGGAGCTGCGCACCCGCGACCGCGAGCGCAAGCTGCTCAAGAAGATCGAGCAATCCATTGCCCGCATCGATGCCGGCGACTATGGCTATTGCGACGAAACCGGCGAGCCCATCGGTGTGGGCCGTCTCATCGCACGCCCCACGGCCACCTTGTCGCTCGAAGCGCAGCAGCGTCGCGAACTCAAGCAGAAGATGTTCGGGGACTGATCCTGCCCCTGGCCGGATCCATCCCTAGAGCGTCCCCTGAACCATGAGCAAGGAAGAAACCACCCCCGCCGGCCTGCTGTCGAAGGTGGTGCGGTTCGTGAAGAACCCGACGGTGAACTGGACCGAACTCGACTCCCTGCAGGACGACCGGGAGAGCCAGTACAGCAAGCAGATGCTCAAGGAGATGATCGAGCGCAAGCGCCGCAACGATTTTGTTCGGCGCCGCGAGTTCGATCAGCTGCGCAAGCTGCGCCAGCGCGAGGTGCTGCAGGGTCACCGGGTAGAGGATGCTGCGGGCCGCCCTTCGTTCTTCCAGAGCAGCATGGCCTCGCCCGACGAGCGCGCCGTGACGCTCAAGAAGATCGACGAGATCGAGGCGCAGATGTCGCAGCAGTGGTGGAAGAGCAAGCAGGGCGCCGACGCCCCCACCCAGCCCGGCGTCATGCCCGATTCGAGCAAGGATGTCAGCGAGTCGCAGCACGCCCGTGCCTACGCTCCCACGGCGCCGGGCAGCCTGCCGGCACCGCTGGAGTCCAAGGCCGCCGTGCAGCCGCTGTTTGCCGACGACAGCATGGCCATCGGGCGGTTTGGAGGCACCGACGCGCAAATGAATGCGAGCGCGAGCGGGCAGGCGGCGGGGCCGGACGCTGAGGGGCTGGGCGCCGCGCCGGAGCAGGCGTCCTTCAGCCCGGCACCGGCGGCAGCCAGCCCCGCGCCCGCCTTCGAACCGGAGGAATTCGTGCACGAACCCGATCTAGAAGAAGCCGCCATCCGGTTTGCCAACGGTGACCATGAGGGCGCTGAAGCCGGGTTGCTCGATGTGCTGGCACAGCACCGGCAGGACGACCCCGCCCAGCAGCTCGAAATCTGGATGACCCTGTTCGACCTGTACCGCGCCACGGGGCAGCACGACCGTTTCGACACCCTGGCCATCGATTTTGCGGCGCAGTACAGCCGCTCGGCGCCTTTGTGGTTTTCGATGCCCGAGCAGCTGGGCATGGCGGCCCCGTCGAGTGCGCCGGACACCCCCGCGGCTGCGGTGCGCAAGGATTTCAGCTGGAACGCCCCGCCCACCGTGGCGGTGTCGTCCGTCGCGGCGCTGCAGGCGTCGCTGGCACGCGCTGCCGCTCCCTGGACCTTGTCCTGGGCCCGGCTGACCGGCATGGAAGACGGGGCGGTTCCGCTGCTGGCAGACCAGTTCACCGCGTGGGCCGACCGTGACGGCCAGATCGTCTTTTCGGGGGTTGAGAAGCTCAACGCCTTGCTGGAGGCGCAAACGCCCTCGGGCGATCGCTCTGCGCTGCCGGACTGGTGGCGCCTGCGCATGGCCGCGCTGCGCCTGATGGGCAAGCCCGATGAATTCGAGATGGTGGCACTCGATTACTGCGTGACCTATGAAGTCTCGCCGCCATCGTGGGTGTCGCCGCGTTGCGGCTATTCAGACAACGAGGGCGCCACCTCAGGGTCCGCGCCGCTCGCGGCCGACAGCGATTTCGGTCCCTCCGACCTGGGGGATTCCGTGCCTGCGGGGCTGGACGCGGCGCCCGTGGCGCAGCTCAGCGGCCACATCGATGGCGATGCCGCACCGCTGCTGGAGCCTTTCCAGGCGTTTGCGCGGCCGGGTGTCCCGCTGACCATCGCCTGCGACCGGCTGATCCGCGTCGATTTTGCCGCTGCGGGCTCGGTGCTGAACTGGGCCGCAGAGCAGCAGGCCCAGGGCCATGTGATCCAGTTCCACAACCTGCAGCGCCTGGTGGCGATCTTCTTCAACGTGATAGGCATCAACGAACACGCCTGGGTGGTGCCCCGCAAGAACTGAGCGCGGGCGCGTGTACCCGGGCGCATCGCCGCAGCGGCGTCGCGCGTGCGCCTGGGGGCTGACAACTTGCAAAGCCGGCGGCTGCCCCCATCTGCCGCTGCTATGGACTCCACTCAAAACTCCCCGGTCTTTCACGGCACCACCATCCTGAGCGTGCGCCGCCAGACGCCCTCCGGCGTGCAGGTCGCCATCGGCGGCGATGGCCAGGTCACGCTGGGCAACATCGTGGTCAAGGGCTCGGCGCGCAAGGTGCGCAAGCTCTACCACGGCAAGGTGCTGGCGGGCTTTGCGGGCGCCACCGCCGACGCATTCACGCTGTTCGAGCGCTTCGAGGCCAAGCTGGAAAAGCACCAGGGCCACCTGACCCGCGCCGCCATCGAGCTGACCAAGGACTGGCGCACCGACCGCGTGTTGCGCCGCCTCGAAGCCATGCTGGCCGTGGCCGATGCGAGCGCCTCGCTCATCATCACCGGCAACGGCGACGTGCTGGAGCCCGAGCAGGGCATCGTGGCGATCGGCTCGGGCGGCGCCTACGCGCATTCGGCGGCCAAGGCCCTGCTCAATCACACCGAGCTCTCGGCGGAGGACGTCGTGAAGAAGTCGCTCGAAATTGCGGGCGAGCTGTGCATCTACACCAACATGCACCACACCATCGAGACGCTGTAAGCGCCGATGCACCGGCGCAGCAGACACTATAAATTTAATAGCTATCAACGCTTGTCCAATAAGCGCTGAGGGCTGTTTTCATTCAGATTTTGACGGCAGGCCCCACCATGTCCTCCATGACCCCCCAGGAAATCGTCTCCGAACTCGACCACCACATCGTGGGCCAGGCCAGCGCCAAGCGCGCCGTGGCCATCGCGCTGCGCAACCGCTGGCGCCGCCAGCAGGTCGAAGGCAGCCTGCGCCACGAGATCACCCCCAAGAACATCCTCATGATCGGCCCCACCGGCGTGGGCAAGACCGAGATTGCGCGCCGCCTGGCCCGCCTGGCCGACGCGCCTTTCATCAAGGTCGAGGCCACCAAGTTCACCGAGGTGGGCTATGTTGGGAAGGACGTGGATTCCATCATCCGCGACCTCGCGGAGATGGCCGTCAAGCAGACGCGCGAGGCTGAGATGAAGAAGGTGCGCACCCGCGCCGAAGACGCGGCCGAGGAGCGCATCCTGGACGTGCTGATCCCGCCCGCGCGCGCCGCGCAAGGCGCCGAGCCCGCGGCCGACAACACCGCGCGCCAGGTGTTTCGCAAAAAGCTGCGCGAGGGCGCGCTCGACGACAAGGAGATCGAGATCGACGTGGCAGAAAGCCGCCCCCAGCTCGAGATCATGGGACCGCAGGGCATGGAAGAGATGACCGAGCAGTTGCGCGGCATGTTCAGCCAGCTCGGCCAGGACAAGCGCAAGCTGCGCAAGCTGAAGATCGCCGAGGCACTCAGGCTCATCGCCGAGGAGGAAGCCGGCAAGCTGGTGAACGAAGAAGAGATCAAGACCCGCGCGGTGCAGAACGCCGAGCAGAACGGCATCGTCTTCATCGACGAGATCGACAAGGTGGCCACGCGCCAGGACGCCAGTGGCGCCGATGTGTCGCGCCAGGGCGTGCAGCGCGACCTGCTGCCGCTGGTGGAGGGCACGACCGTGACCACCAAGTACGGCCTCATCAAGACGGACCACATCCTGTTCATCGCGTCGGGCGCGTTCCATCTCAGCAAGCCCAGCGACCTGATTCCCGAGCTGCAGGGGCGCTTTCCGATCCGTGTCGAGCTGGAATCGCTGTCCGTGAAGGACTTCGAGGCCATCCTCACCCAGACGCATGCCTCCCTCGTCAAGCAGTACCAGGCCTTGCTGGCCACCGAAGGGGTCACGCTCGTCTTTGCGCCGGAAGGGATCACGCGCCTGGCGCACATTGCCTTCGAGGTGAACGAGCGCACCGAAAACATCGGTGCGCGGCGCCTTTCCACCGTGATGGAGCGCCTGCTGGACGAAGTGAGCTTTGACGCCACGCGGCTGTCCGGCCAGACGATCACCGTCGATGCGGCCTATGTCGATGCCCGGCTGCAAAGCCTGAGCCAGGACGAAGACCTGTCCCGCTACATCCTGTGACCACTCGGAGCCGCCTTGAGAGGTCACTTTCATAGGGCTCTGTAAGTTCTTCTTTTTCAACGACTTTTGCGGCTTTCCAGGCTACGAAACCGCACCTAAGTCGTTGATTTCATTCACAAAGTTTGTTGGGCACCCCCTTGCTCGGCCTGCTTTTCCTGCTACAGTGCAAAAAAGTGCAATTTAGTGGTGAAAAGTGCCTTTGGAGCCTTCTTCCAGGCTCCAAAGTTCCAAACCAAGCTGGGAATCTCCTCCGTGTTTCAAGGTGCCTCGTCGCTGAGTCTCGATGCGAAGGGTCGGCTGTCCGTGCCGACCCGGCACCGTGACGTGCTCGCGGCCACCGCTTCGGGCCAGCTCACGATCACCAAGCACCCCCACGGCTGCCTGATGGTGTTTCCCCGCCCCGAGTGGGAGAAGTTCCGCGAGCGCATCGCCGAGCTGCCCATGTCCGCCCAGTGGTGGAAGCGCATCTTTCTGGGCAACGCCATGGACGTGGAGATGGACGCCACCGGGCGCGTGCTGATCTCGCCCGAGCTGCGCGAGGCCGCCGGCATCTCCAAGGACACCATGCTGCTGGGCATGGGCAACCATTTCGAGCTGTGGGACAAGGCCACCTACGACGAGCAGGAAGCCAAGGCCATGCAGGGCGACATGCCCGATGTCTTCAAGGACTTCTCCTTCTGACCATGGCATCCACCCCCTTGCAACACACCACCGTTCTGCTCGACGAGGCCGTGGACGCCCTGCTGGGCGGCGCGGGCGCTGCACCCGCGGGCACCTGGGTGGACGGCACCTTCGGGCGCGGAGGGCATTCGCGGCGCATCCTGCTGCGGCTGGGCCCCCAAGGGAATCTTGTCGCGTTTGACAAGGACCCCGAGGCCATCGCCGAAGCAACGCGCATCACCGATGCGCGTTTTTCCATTCGGCACGAGGGTTTTCGCCACCTGGCCGACCTGCCGCCCGCCAGTGCTGCGGGCGTGCTGCTGGACCTGGGCGTGAGCTCGCCCCAGATCGACAGCCCCGAGAGGGGCTTCAGTTTCCGTTTTGACGGCCCGCTGGACATGCGCATGGACACCACGCGCGGCGAAAGCGTGGCCGATTGGCTGGCCACGGCCGAAGTCGGTCAGATTGCGGAGGTGATACGTGACTACGGTGAAGAACGGTTTGCTGGCGCCATTGCAAAGGCGATTGTTGCTCGGCGCGAAGAACGGGGCCCTCTTGCAACCACCGCCGAACTGGCCGACCTCGTGGCTGGCGCGGTCAAAACCCGCGAGCCGGGCCAGAACCCTGCAACGCGCACATTTCAAGCTCTACGGATTTTCATCAACGCTGAGCTTGAAGAGCTGCAACAGGCGCTAGAGGCCAGTCTCTCGGTGTTGCAGCCGGGCGGGCGGCTGGTGGTGATCAGCTTCCATTCGCTCGAAGACCGCATCGTCAAGCAGTTCATCACCAAGCATTCCAAGGAGGTCTACGACCGCCGCGCCCCCTTTGCCGCGCCGCAGGCCATGAAGCTCGTGGCACTGGAGCGCATCAAGCCCAGCGCTGCCGAGGTGGAGGCCAACCCCCGCGCACGCAGCGCGATCATGCGCGTGGCCGAACGCACGGCCGTGGCCTGACATGACACGACTGAACATTGTCCTGCTGGTTGCCGTGCTGGCGAGCGCCATCTATCTGGTGCATACCCAGTACGCGTCGCGCCGCCTGTTCACCGAGCTGGACCGCGCCACGGCCGAGGCGCGCCGCCTGGAGACCGAGCACCAGCGCCTGCAGGTGGAAAAGCGCGCCCAGGCCACGCCCCTGCGGGTGGAAAAGATTGCGCGCGCCCAGCTGCAGATGCGCACGGCCACACCCGCCATCACCCAGTATGTGGCCGACCCTGCGGGTGCAGGTGCAGGGGCCGCGCGCACGCCCGCGCCCGGAGGCCAGCCATGAGCCGCAGCGTGGTCTACACCGCCAGCCCGCTGCTGGCCAGCAAGACGCCCGTGTGGCGCAGCAAATTCATCGTGGCGGCGATTGCCCTGGGTTTTGTGGGCCTGGGCACGCGCGCGGCCTATGTGCAGGTGATCGGCAACGACTTCTTCCAGCGCCAGGGCGAGGTGCGCTTTGCGCGCACGCTCGAACTGCCGGCCAACCGCGGCAGGATCCTGGACCGCAACGGCCTGATCCTCGCCTCCAGCGTGCCTGCCGCCAGCATCTGGGCCATCCCCGAAGACGTGGAGCAGGACAAGCCCGAGGTGCGCGCCAAGCTCAAGCAACTGGCCAAGCTGCTCGAGATGTCGCAGGCCGACCTGAACAAGAAGCTGGCCGACGAGGACAAGACCTTCGTCTGGATCAAGCGCCAGCTCGACTGGGATGTGGGCCAGCAGATCGCCAAGCTGGAGATCAAGGGCATCTACCAGCGCAAGGAATACAAGCGCCAGTACCCCGAGGGCGAGGCCGCTGCCCACGTGGTGGGTTTCACGAATGTCGAAGACCACGGCCAGGAAGGCATGGAGCTGGCCTTCAACGACCAGCTGGCGGGCAAGGCGGGCTCGCGCCGCGTGATCAAGGACCGCCTGGGCCGAGTGGTCGAAGGCGTGGGCGAGACTGTGCCGCCGGTGGACGGCAAGGACATGCAGCTGTCCATCGACAGCAAGGTGCAGTTCTTCGCCTACCAGAAGCTGCGCGACCAGGTCACTGCACACAAGGCCAAGGCGGGCAGCGTGGTGGTGCTGGACGCCCACACGGGCGAACTGCTGGCCCTGGCCAACTACCCCAGCTACGTGCCCGACAAGCGCCAGAACCTCACGGGCGAGCAATTGCGCAACCGCGCACTCACCGACGTGTTCGAGCCCGGCTCGACCATGAAGCCCTTCACCATCGGCCTGGCGCTGGAGACGGGCCGCGTGCGCCCCGAGACGGCGGTGGACACCACGCCCGGCCGCATCAACATCACCGGCTCCACCATTTCGGACACGCACAACTACGGCCTGCTCACGGTGGAAGGCGTGATCCAGAAATCCAGCAACGTGGGCACCACCAAGCTGGCCATGCAGATGCCCGCACGCGAAATGTGGGAGACGTTCTCGGCGGCAGGTTTCGGGCAGAAGCCGCAGATCAGCTTCCCTGGCGCGGTCAGCGGCCGGCTGCGCCCCTACAAGACCTGGCGGCCGGTGGAGCAGGCGACCATGTCGTATGGCTACGGCCTGTCTGCCAGCCTGTTCCAGATGGCGCGCTCGTACACGGTGTTCGCCAACGGCGGGCGCGTGATCCCGGCCACGATGCTCAAGAGCGACGAAACCGCCGTGGGCGTGCCGGTGTTCTCCGAGCGCACGGCCGACCAGGTGCGCAAGATGCTGCAGATGGCCGCCGGGCCGGGCGGCACGGGCCAGAAGGCGCAGACCCTGGGCTACTCGGTGGGGGGCAAGTCGGGCACGGCGCGCAAGCAGGTCGGCAAGAACTACGCTTCGGGCAAATACCGCGCCTGGTTCACCGGCATGGCGCCCATCGACAAGCCCCGCATCATCGTCGCGGTGATGATCGACGAGCCCAGCAACGGCGTGTTCTATGGCGGCGCCGTGGCGGCCCCCGTGTTCAGCGAGGTGGTGCAGCAGACGCTGCGCATGATGGGCGTGCAGCCCGACATGGCCGTCAAGCCGCAGATCGTGGCCAACGCGGTGGAGGAGTCGCTGTGACGGCCAGCACGCTGCCCCTGCTCGCCTCGGTGCACGACGCCGTGGCCTGGCTGCGCGAACGTGTCACCGGCACGCTGCAGACCGACAGCCGCCAGGTGCGCGCGGGCGACGGCTTCATTGCCTGGCCCGGTGCCGCCACCGATGGCCGCGCCCATGTGGGCGACGCGCTGGCGCGGGGCGCTGCGGCCTGCCTGGTGGAGCACGAGGGCGCCGGCGCCTTCCCGCTCGAAGGCCTGCCCGTGGCGGCGCTGCACGGCCTGAAAGCCGCCACCGGCCTGATCGCGGCCGAATGGTTCGAGCAGCCCACCCGCCACATCGACGTGCTGGCCGTGACCGGCACGAATGGCAAGACCAGCACCACCTGGTGGCTGGCCGAAGCGCTGAATCTGCTATCAAATCAAGAGCTGATTGAGCATGGTGGATGCGCGCTGGTGGGCACTTTGGGCATGGGTGTTCCCCCCGCGCTCGCCAGCACCGGCATGACCACCCCGGACCCGGTGCGCCTGCAGCGGGCCTTCCGGCAGTTTGCCGACGCAGGCCGCACCGCCTGCGCCATCGAGGCCTCTTCCATCGGTCTGGCTGAGCACCGCATGGCCGGCACGCGCGTGCGTGTGGCCCTGTTCACCAACTTCACGCAGGACCACCTCGACTACCACTCCAACATGGCGGCCTACTGGCAGGCCAAGGCCGTGCTGTTCGACTGGCCGGGTCTCAAGGCAGCGGTGGTCAACATCGACGATGCGCGCGGTGCCGAACTGCACGCGTCGCTGTCCGGCCGCATGCTGGACCTGTGGAGCATCTCGATCACCGGCCCCGCCCGGCTGACGGCGCGTGACATCGGCATGGGTGATGGCGGCCTGCGCTTCACCGTGGCTGAAGGCGCACACACGCATGTGCTGCAAAGCCGGGTGGTCGGCCTCTACAACGTGTCCAACCTGCTGGGCGTGCTGGCCGGGCTTCGCGCAATGGGCGTACCGCTCGAACATGCACTGTTCGCCTGCGCCCAGCTGTCGCCCGTGCCGGGCCGCATGGAGCAGATCCACACGCCCGGCCAGCCGCTGGTGGCGGTGGACTACGCCCACACGCCGGACGCGCTCGACAAGGCGCTGCAGGCCCTGCGCCCCATCGCCGCAGAGCGCGGCGGCCAGCTGTGGTGCGTGTTCGGCTGTGGTGGCAACCGCGACGCCGCCAAGCGCCCGCTGATGGGCGCCGTCGCGCAGCAGCACGCCGACCAGGTGGTGGTGACCAGCGACAACCCGCGCAGCGAAGACCCCGCCGCCATCCTGCACCAGATCCTGCAAGGCACCATCGCCAGCCGCACCGTGCGCGCCGAGGTGGACCGTGCCGCCGCCATCCGACTGGCGCTGCAGGAAGCCGCGCCCGCCGACGTGGTGCTGATTGCGGGCAAGGGCCACGAAGACACCCAGGAGACGGCGGGCGTGCGCGTGCCGTTTTCCGACATGGCACACGCGCAGCGCGCGCTGGACGACCGAGGAGCCCGACCATGATGACCCTGCAGCAGGCCCATGCGCTGGTGCAGGCGCGCATTCCAGCCGCCCGCCTGGTGGGCGACGGCGCCATACCGCTGGCGCGGGTGCACACCGACACGCGCACGCTGCAGGCGGGCGACCTGTTTGTGGCTTTGAAGGGCGAACGCTTTGATGCCAACGCCTTTCTGGCCGACGCGCGCGCCGGTGGCGCGGCGGCGGCTGTGGCCCACGGAGGGCTTGAAGCCGCAGGCCTGCCCGGCATCGAAGTGCCGGGCAGCCTCGCCGCGCTCGGTGCGCTGGCCACGGGCTGGCGTGCGCAGGTGCACCTGCCGCTGATCGGTGTGACCGGCAGCAACGGCAAGACCACGGTGACGCAGATGATCGCGTCCATCCTGCGCGCCTGGCAGGGCGAGGCCGCATTTGCCACGCAGGGCAATTTCAACAACGACATCGGCGTGCCGCTGATGCTGCTGCGCCTCACGCCGGCGCACCGCGCCGCCGTGATCGAAATGGGCATGAACCACCCGGGCGAGATCGCCCAGCTGGCCGCCATGGCGCAGCCCACGGTGGCACTGGTCAACAACGCGCAGCGCGAGCACCTGGAGTTCATGCACACGGTGGAGGCCGTGGCGCGCGAGAACGGCTCGGTGTATGCCAGCCTGCCCGCCGATGGTGTGGCCGTGTTCCCCGCGGGCGATGCCTACACCGCGCTGTGGCACGGACTGGCCCAGGGCCGCCGCACGCTCACGTTTGGGGACGGCGGCGATGTGGCCTGCCGCAGCGCGGCCTGGGAGGGCGGTGCGTGGGCCGTGGTCATGGCCACGCCGCAGGGCGACTGCGCCACCCGCCTGCACATCGCCGGGCGCCACAACGTGGCCAATGCCCTGGCCGCCGCCGCCTGCGCGCTGGCCGCAGGGGCGCCGCTGTCTGCGGTGGCGCTGGGGCTGACGGATTTCGTGCCGGTGAAGGGCCGCTCGCGCGCCTTCAGCGTGCAGGTGGCGGGCCGCGCCATTTCGGTGGTGGACGACACCTACAACGCCAACCCCGACTCCATGCGCGCTGCCATCGACGTGCTGGCCGAGCTGCCCGCGCCGCAACTGATGGTGATGGGCGACATGGGCGAGGTGGGCGACCAGGGGCCGCAGTTCCACGCCGAAGCCGGGGCGCACGCGCGCGAGCGCGGCATTGCCCGGCTGTTCGTGCTGGGCGCGCAAGGCGCCCACGCTGCGCAGGCCTACGGGCCGGGGGCGCGGCATTTTGAGGACATGGCATCGCTGCTGGCGGCGGTGCACGAGGCACTGCCCACGGTGGGCAGCGTGCTGGTGAAGGGATCGCGATTCATGAAGATGGAACAGGTGGTGCAGGCCATCGAACACGCAGGGAAGGAGGCCGCATGCTCCTGATGTTGTCGCAATGGCTGCAGGGCCTGTCGCCCGAGCTGGGCTTTTTCCGCGTCTTCCAGTACCTCACGTTCCGCGCCGTGATGGCGGCCATGACGGCGTTGCTGATCGGCCTGGTGGCGGGCCCCAAGGTGATCCGCGTGCTCACCTCGCTCAAGATCGGCCAGCCCATCCGGGGCTACGCCATGCAGACGCACCTGTCCAAGAGCGGCACGCCCACCATGGGCGGCGTGCTGATTTTGCTGTCCATCGCGATCTCCACGTTGCTGTGGTTCGATCTGTCCAACCGCTTTGTCTGGATCGTGCTCATCGTCACGCTGGGCTTTGGCGCCATCGGCTGGGTGGACGACTGGCGCAAGGTGGTCAACAAGGACCCCGAGGGCATGCGCTCGCGCGAGAAGTATTTCTGGCAGTCCGTCATCGGCCTCATGGCCGCGCTGTACCTGGTGTTCAGCATTTCCGAAAGCTCCAACGCCAAGGTGTGGGAGCTGTTCGTGGGCTGGGTGCAGTCGGGCTTCTCGCTCGATTTGCCGCCCAAGGCGGGGCTGCAGCTGCCGTTCTTCAAGGAAGTCAGCTACCCGCTGGGCGTGCTGGGCTTCGTCATCCTGACCTACCTCGTCATCGTGGGCTCCAGCAATGCGGTGAACCTGACCGACGGCCTGGACGGCCTGGCCATCATGCCGGTGGTGATGGTGGGCTCGGCCCTGGGCGTGTTTGCCTATGTGACGGGCAGCTCGGTGTACTCCAAATACCTGTTCTTTCCGCACATCCCGGGCTCGGGCGAGCTGCTGATCTTCTGCGCGGCCATGGCCGGTGCGGGGCTGGCGTTTCTGTGGTTCAACGCGCACCCCGCGCAGGTCTTCATGGGCGATGTGGGCGCGCTGGCGCTGGGCGGCGCGCTGGGCACCATCGCCGTCATCGTGCGCCAGGAGATCGTGCTGGCCATCATGGGCGGCATCTTCGTGGTCGAGGCCCTGTCGGTGATGCTGCAGGTGACCTGGTTCAAGTACACCAAGAAGCGCTACGGCGAAGGGCGGCGTCTGCTGAAGATGGCGCCCCTGCACCACCACTTTGAAAAGAGCGGCTGGAAGGAGACCCAGGTGGTCGTGCGCTTCTGGATCATCACCATGCTGCTGTGCCTGATCGGGCTGTCCACCCTGAAACTGCGATGAACCCCCACGACCCCCAGGTTCCTGCCGACGCCGCAGCGGCCGGTGCGCCCACCGCCCCGGTGGGCGTGGCTGCGCCTGCGCCTGCGCCGGCGGCCGATCAGGGGGCGGACGTGCAGCGCACCGACCGCGTGACCGAGCAGACCGTGGAGGCTGCGCAGGATGCGCAACCCGCGCAAGACGCCGAACGCGCTGCCGACGCCGCTGGTGCTGCCGATACCCCTACGGCCCCCGCTGAACCCACTGCCCCCGCCAAGCCCGCAGGGCCCGCCGCGTGGGACCCCGAGGCCGTGCCCGCCGTCTCGGCCGCCAAGGCCGCCGCCGACTTCGTGGCCCAGATCTTTGCCGACGTGTCTGCCGCCGATGCTGCAGACGACGCCGGGCCCGTGGGGGCCGCCGACGCCAACCCTGCGGACGCCGAGCATGCCGATGACGCCGCCGCGCCCGCGCCCGCAACGCCACCACGCGAGGCCGTGGCAGGGCTGCTGCACGGCCAGAACATCCTCATCCTGGGCCTGGGCGCTTCGGGCCTGGCCATGGTGCGCTGGTGCGTGCGCTGCGGCGCGAATGTGACCGTGGCCGACACCCGCGCCGAGCCGCCGCAGCGGGCCGTGCTGCAGCAGGAGCTGCCGCAGGTGCGCTTTGTGTCCGGCCCGTTCGATGCAGCCCTCGTCGAGGGGCAGGGCCTGCACGCGGTCTACCGCTCGCCGGGTTTGAGTCCTGCGGCGGTTGCTCCTGTATTTGTAGCTGCAAGCGCTTGTGGAATAAGCGCTGGGGGCGAATTGAGCTTGTATTCTGCAGCGCTGGGCGCGCTGCGCGCATCGCACGGCTATGCCCCTGCGGTGCTCGCCATCACGGGCACCAACGGCAAGACCACGGTGACGTCGCTCACCGGCCAGCTGGTGGAGCGCGCGGGCCAGCGCGTGGCGGTGGCCGGCAACATCGGCCCCACCCTGCTCGACACGCTGGCCGGCCACCTCGATGCCGACACGCTGCCCGACGCCTGGGTGCTGGAGCTGTCGAGCTTCCAGCTCGATGGCGTGACAGGCTTCGAGCCCACGGCCGCCACCGTGCTCAACATCACGCAAGACCACCTCGATTGGCATGGATCGAGCGTCGCCGGGCCGCCCCAAGACGCGAGCGCCCCCTCGGGGGGCAGCGAAACACGCGAAGCGGTGAGCGTGGGGGCCGCGATGGCGGCCTATGCAGCCGCCAAGGCCCGCATCTTCGGCCAGGGCGCGCTCATGGTGCTGAACCGGGAAGACCCGGTCGTGATGGGCATGCTGCCGCCCCCCGTCAAGGTGAAACTGCAGAAGCCCCAGGTGCGCGCGCACACCACGTTCGGCGGCGACATGCCGCGCCGCCCGGGCGATTTCGGCATCGAGGTGGTCAACGGCATGCCCTGGCTGGTGCGCGCCATGGACGCCGACGAAACCCGCAAGCGCGGCAAGAGCGAGGTGGAAGAAGACCTGCACATCCAGCGCCTCATGCCGGCCGACGCGCTGCGCATTCGCGGGCGCCACAACGCCACCAACGCACTGGCCGCGCTGGCGCTGGCATCGGCCGCAGGCTGCCCGCTGGCGCCCATGCTGTACGGCTTGCGCGAATACCGGGGCGAACCGCACCGGGTGGAGCCCGTGGCCATCGTCAACGGGGTCGAGTATTTCGACGACAGCAAGGGCACGAACGTGGGGGCCACGGTGGCCGCGCTGGCAGGGCTGGGGGCCGATCGCCGCCTGGTGGTCATTCTGGGCGGCGACGGCAAGGGGCAGGACTTTGCGCCCCTGGCCGCACCCGTGGCGCGCCATGCGCGCGCCGTCGTGCTGATCGGCCGCGACGCGCCGCTGATCCGCGCGGCGCTGCAGGACACCGGCGTGGCCCTGCTGGACGCCGACAGCCTGCCGCACGCCGTGTCGCTGGCCACCCAGCGCGCCCATGCGGGCGACGCCGTGCTGATGTCGCCGGCCTGCGCCAGCTTCGACATGTTCAAGGACTACGAACACCGCGCAGCGGTGTTCTGCGACACCGTGCGCGCCCTGGCCGACGAGGCGGGCCAGCTGGCCGATGGAGGCATGGCATGACCGCGCCCGCAAGCTCCACCAGCATGCTGCAGCGGCTGACGGGCCTGTTTGGCGGGCTGTTCGGCGGCCTGTCGAACAAGGCGGCCGACGTGTTGCCCGTGCGCGTGGGCGGAGTGGAATACCGCCGCGCATCGAGCACCCCGGCCAGCGTGCTGGGCTTTGACCAGGCCCTGCTGGGCGTGGTGGTGGCTTTGCTGGCCTGGGGCCTCGTCATGGTGTATTCGGCCTCCATCGCCATGCCCGACAACCCCCGCTTTGCCAACTACGCGCCCACCCATTTCCTGGTGCGCCATGCCATGTACCTGGTGGTGGGCTTTGTTGCGGCACTGCTGGCGTTTCAGGTGCCGATGGCGCTGTGGGAGCGGGCGGCGCCCTGGCTGTTTGTGGTGGCGCTGCTGCTGCTGATCGCGGTGCTGATTCCCGGCGTGGGCAAGGTGGTCAACGGCGCACGGCGCTGGCTGTCGTTCGGGCCCATCGGCTTTCAGCCGTCCGAGGTGGCCAAGTTCGCCGTGCTCATCTATGCGGCCGACTACATGGTGCGCAAGATGGAAGTGAAGGAGCGGTTCTTTCGCGCCGTGCTGCCCATGGGCGCGGCCGTGGCCATCGTGGGCGTGCTGCTGCTGGCCGAGCCCGACATGGGCGCCTTCATGGTCGTGGCCGTCATTGCCATGGGCATCCTCTTCCTGGGCGGGGTCAACGCCCGCATGTTCTTCCTGATCGGCGCCATCCTGGTCAGCGCGTTCGCGCTGATGATCGCGAGCTCGCCCTGGCGCCGCGAACGCGTGTTTGCCTACCTTGACCCGTTCAGCGAAGAGCATGCGCTGGGCAAGGGCTACCAGCTCTCGCACGCGCTGATCGCCATCGGCCGGGGCGAGGTGTTTGGCGTGGGCCTGGGCGGCAGCGTGGAAAAGCTGCACTGGCTGCCCGAGGCCCACACCGACTTCCTGATGGCCGTGATCGGCGAGGAGTTCGGGCTGGTGGGCGTGCTCACCCTGATCGTGCTGTTCTTCTGGATGATCCGCCGCATCATGCACATAGGCCGTCAGGCCATTGCGCTCGACCGTGTGTTTGCGGGTCTCGTCGCCCAGGGTGTGGCGATCTGGATCGGTTTTCAGGCCTTCATCAACATGGGCGTGAACCTGGGCGCCTTGCCCACCAAGGGGCTTACGCTGCCGCTGATGAGCTTTGGCGGGTCGGCGATTCTGATGAACCTTGTTGCGCTTGCGGTGGTGTTACGCGTTGATTATGAGAACAAGCTCCTGATGAGAGGAGGGCGCGTATGAGCAAGCAAAAGACCGCCCTCATCATGGCCGGCGGCACCGGCGGCCACATCTTCCCTGGCCTGGCCGTGGCCGAAGAGTTGCGCGCACGCGGCTGGCGCGTGCACTGGCTGGGCGCGCCGGGCAGCATGGAGTCGCGCATCGTGCCCACCCACGGTTTTCCGCTCGAACTCATCGACTTTTCAGGCGTGCGCGGCAAGGGCATCGTCACCCTGGCCCTGCTGCCACTGCGCCTGCTGCGCGCTTTCTGGCAGGCGCTGGCCGTGGTGCGCCGCGTCAAGCCCGACGTGGTGGTGGGCCTGGGCGGCTACATCACCTTTCCTGGCGGAATGATGGGCGTGCTGGCGGGCAAGCCGCTGGTGCTGCACGAGCAGAACTCGGTGGCCGGCATGGCGAACAAGGTGCTGGCCGGTGTGGCCGACCGCGTGTTCACCGCCTTCCCCGATGTGTTCAAAAAGGGCCAGTGGGTGGGCAACCCGCTGCGCACCGCGTTCACGCAGCAGCCCGGTCCTGCCGAGCGCTTTGCAGGCCGCACCGGCCCGCTGCGTCTGCTGGTGGTGGGAGGCAGCCTGGGCGCGCGCTCGCTCAACGAGATCGTGCCGCAGGCCGTGGCGCTGATGCCCGCAGACCGGCGCCCGGTCATCGTGCACCAGAGCGGCGCCACACAGATCGACGCCCTGCGGGCCCACTACGCGGCGGCGGGTGTCGAGGCCGAATGCACGCCCTTCATCGACGACACCGCCAGCGCGTTCGCGGCGGCCGACATCATCGTCTGCCGCGCCGGGGCCAGCACCGTGACCGAAATTGCCGCCGTGGGCGCTGCTGCGCTGTTCGTGCCCTTCCCTGCGGCGGTGGACGACCACCAGACCACCAATGCGCAGTTCCTGGTGGACGAGGGCGGCGGCTGGTTGATCCAGCAGCGCGACCTGACGGCCGAGGGGTTGTCGCAGATGCTACTGAATTTAGAGCGCTCAGCCCTTATGGATAAAGCGCTCAAGGCCAAAAAAATGCAAAAGATCAACGCCACCCAAGAGGTGGTGACCGCCTGCGAGGAGCTTGCAACACCATGAAGCACGCCATTCGCCATATCCATTTCGTAGGCCTGGGCGGCGCGGGCATGAGCGGCATCGCCGAGGTGCTGTTCAACCTGGGCTACCGCATCTCGGGCTCGGACCTGGCCGACAGCGCCACGCTGCGCCGCCTGGAGGGCCTGGGCATCAAGACCTGCCTGGGCCATGCCGCAGCGCACATCGACGGCGCGGATGCCGTGGTGACGTCCACCGCCGTCACGGCCGACAACCCCGAGGTGCTGGCCGCGCGCGCCAAGAAAATTCCCGTGGTGCCGCGCGCGCTGATGCTGGCCGAGCTGATGCGCCTCAAGCAGGGCATTGCCATTGCGGGCACGCACGGCAAGACCACCACCACCAGCCTCGTGACCAGCGTGCTGGCCGAGGCGGGGCTCGACCCCACCTTCGTGATCGGTGGGCGGCTGAACAGCGCGGGCGCCAACGCCAAGCTGGGCGGCGGCGACTACATCGTGGTCGAGGCCGACGAGTCCGACGCGTCGTTCTTGAACCTGCTGCCCGTGATGGCCGTGGTAACCAACATCGACGCCGACCACATGGAGACCTACGGCCACGACTTCGGCCGGCTCAAGGGCGCGTTTGTCGATTTCCTGCACCGCATGCCGTTCTACGGCACGGCCATCCTGTGTGTGGACAGCCCGGCCGTGCGCGACATCCTGCAGAGCGTGACCTGCCCGGTCACCAGCTACGGATTCTCGGAAGACGCCCAGGTGCGCGCCGTCAACGTGCGCGCCGAGGCGGGCCAGATGCGCTTCACGGTGCAGCGGCGCAATGGCGTTACCTTGCCCGACCTGGACATCGTGCTCAATCTCGCGGGCGAGCACAACGTGCTCAACGCGCTGTCGGCCATTGCCGTGGCGGTGGAGCTGAACATTCCGGACGAGGCCGTGCAGCGCGCGCTGGCGGGCTTCAAGGGCGTGGGACGGCGCTTCCAGCGCTATGGCGATCTGCCCGCCAAGGATGGCGGCCAGTTCGCCGTGATCGACGACTACGGCCACCACCCGGTGGAGATGGCCGCGACGCTCGCGGCGGCGCGCGGCGCCTTCCCCGGGCGGCGGCTGGTGCTGGCCTTCCAGCCGCACCGCTACAGCCGCACGCGCGACTGCTTTGAAGATTTCGTCAAGGTCATCGGCAACGCGGACGCCGTGCTGCTGACCGAGGTGTACGCGGCGGGCGAGGCGCCCGTGGTGGCGGCCGATGGCCGCTCGCTGGCCCGCGCCCTGCGCGTGGCCGGCCGGGTGGAGCCGGTGTTCATCGACAACGTGGCCGACCTGCCCCAGGCCATTGCCGACAACGCCCGAGACGGTGACGTGGTGATGTGCATGGGCGCGGGCTCCATCGGCGCCGTGCCGGGCAAGGTGGTCGATATGCTGCAAAAAAGTGAGCTGGCAGAGCTTGCCAGTAAAGCGCAATGAGCCAATTTGATTCAAATATTAATGTGAAGGCCCTGGGCAAGGTGGCCGTGCTGATGGGCGGCGACTCGGCCGAGCGCGAGGTGTCGCTGATGTCGGGTAGCGGCGTGCTGCAGGCGCTGCGCGCGCGCGGCGTGGATGCGCACGCGTTCGACCCCGCACAGAACGCACTGGGCGACCTGAAGCGCGACGGCTATGCGCGCTGCTTCATCGCACTGCATGGCCGCCATGGCGAAGACGGCACGGTGCAGGGCGCGCTGGAGCTGCTGGGCATTCCCTACACCGGCCCGGGCGTGATGGCGTCCAGCATTGCCATGGACAAGGTCATGACCAAGCGCGTGTGGCTGGCCGAGGGCCTGCCCACGCCGCGCTACGTGTGGCTGGCACCCGACCGCCAGCGGCGCGAGGTGGTGCGCACCGTGCCGGACGAGCTGGGCCTGCCCCTCATCGTGAAGCCGCCGCGCGAGGGGTCGTCGATTGGCGTGACCAAGGTGCGCGGCTATTCGGACATGCAAGAGGCCGTGGAGCTGTCGGCAAAGTACGACCCCGACGTGCTGTGCGAAGAGTTCATCGATGGCGAAGAAGTGACCTGCCCCGTGCTGGGCCAAGGCGCCGACGCCCGCGCGCTGCCGGTGATCCGCATCGTGGCGCCCGATGGTGCCTACGACTACCAGAACAAATACTTCACCGACGACGTGAAGTACCAATGCCCGAGCGGCCTGCCCGACGCCGAGGAGCGCGAGATCCAGCGCATCGTGCTGGAGGCGTACCGCACGCTGGGCTGCCGGGGCTGGGGCCGCGCCGACCTGATGATCCGCGCAAGCGACCGCAAGCCCTTTCTGCTGGAGATGAACACATCACCCGGCATGACGGGCCACTCGCTCGTGCCCATGTCGGCGCGGGCGCAGGGTATCAGCTACGAAGAGCTGTGCCTGCGCATCCTGGCGAGCGCGGCGCTCGACACGCCGCCCAGGTCGAAGGGGGACTGATGACCACTGCCCTGCCTGCACCGCTGGACGTCAAGCTCATGAATTGGACCGCTTCGGCCCTGTTCGTGGGCTGCGCCCTGGCCGTGCTGGCAGCGGGGGCCTGGTGGGTGCTGCGCTACCCGGGCTTTGCGATCGCGCGCATCGTGGTGCAGGGGGAGCTGGTGCACAACAACGCGGTGACCCTGCGCGCCAACGTGGGCCCGCACATCGTGGGTAACTTTTTCTCGGTGGACCTGCGCGCTGCGCGCGATGCGTTCGAGCAGGTGCCCTGGGTGCGCCGCGCCCAGGTGCGACGCGTGTACCCCGCCAGCCTGCGCGTGGATCTGCAGGAGCACACGGCGGTGGCGTTCTGGGGGGCGGAGTCCGGCTCGGCCATGGTCAACAGCCAGGGCGAGGTGTTTGAGGCCAACGTGGGCGATGTGGAGCAGGAAGGCCTGCCGCGCCTGCTGGGGCCACGCGGCACGTCGGCCGAAGCGCTGCGCATGCACGGGCTGCTGCAGCCCGTGTTTCGCCCGCTGGGGCTGGAGGTGGAGGAGCTGGAGCTGACCGGGCGCGGGGGCTGGCGCGCACGGCTGGACAGCGATGCCGTGGTGGAGCTGGGCGGCGGCACCCCCGAGGAGGTGGTGCAGCGCACGCAGCGGTTTGCGCGCACGCTGACCCAGGTGGCGGCGCAGTACGGGCGGCGCGTGGACGCACTGGAGTCGGCCGACCTGCGGCACGCAGGGGGCTATGCGCTGCGGCTGCGCGGCGTGACCACCGTGGTTCCGGACGCTGCCGGTGTGGCGGCCGGGGCCACCGGCGGCGTGCGCAGGAGGTGACGCGATGCACGGGCGCAATGAACGGGATGGCCGGCAGGGCAGAACAGAAAAGGGCAGAGGCTGATATGGCAAGAGAGTACAAAGACGTGGTGGTGGGGCTGGACATCGGCACGGCCAAGGTCATGGCCGTGGTGGCCGAGGTGCTGCCCGGCGGCGCGCTGAAGCTCGCGGGGTTGGGGGTTTCGCCCAGCAACGGCCTCAAGCGCGGCGTGGTGGTCAATATCGACGCCACGGTGCAGAGCATCCAGCAGGCGTTGAAAGAAGCCGAGCTGATGGCCGACTGCAAGATCCAGCGCGTGTACACCGGCATCACCGGCAGCCACATCCGCGGCCTCAATTCCAGCGGCATGGTGGCCGTCAAAGACAAGGAAGTCACGTCCGCCGACGTGGCGCGCGTGGTGGAGACGGCCAAGGCCATCAACATCAGCAGCGACCAGCGCCTGTTGCTGGTGGAGCCGCAGGAGTTTGTGATCGACGGGCAGGATGTGAAGGAGCCCATCGGCATGAGCGGCATCCGCCTGGAGGCCAAGATCCACATCGTGACCGGCGCGCAGAGCGCGGCCGAGAACATCATCAAGTGCGTGCGCCGCTGCGGCCTGGAGGTGGAGCAGCTGATGCTGAACCCGCTGGCCAGCAGCCAGGCCGTGCTGACCGACGACGAGCGCGAGCTGGGCGTGGTGGTGGTGGACATCGGCGCGGGCACGACCGACGTGGCCATCTTCACCGGCGGCGCGATCCGCCACACGGCCGTCATTCCCATCGCGGGCGACCTCATCACCAGTGACATCGCCATGGCGCTGCGCACGCCCACGAAGGACGCCGAAGACATCAAGGTGGAGAGCGGCTACGCCAAGCAGCTGCTGGCCGACCCCGAGGCGCAGGTGGAAGTGCCCGGCCTCGGTGACCGCAGCCCGCGCATGCTGAGCAAGCAGGCGCTGGCGGGTGTGATCGAGCCACGCGTGGAAGAAATCTTCTCGCTCGTGCAGCAGGTGGTGCGCGAGTCGGGCTATGAAGAAGTGCTGTCTTCGGGCATCGTGCTCACGGGCGGCAGCTCGGTCATGCCCGGGATGATCGAGCTGGGCGAGGACATCTTCCTCAAGCCCGTGCGCCGCGGCATTCCCAAGTATTCCAGCGCCTTGTCTGACATGGTGGCCCAGCCCCGTGCTGCTACCGTCATGGGTTTGCTGGAAGAGGCGCGCATGGCGCGGCTGCGCGGCTTCAAGGTGGCCCAGAAGAGCGGGTCGATGAAGACCGCATTCGGCCGCTTCAAGGACTTCATCGTGGGGAACTTCTGACCATGAAACACCCCCTCTGGCTTGCGCGCGGCAGCCCCCATAAAGCACCGCGAGAGCGATGGCGATGCACAGGTCCGCCACGCTGTCGAACGACCGAATTCCCCCTCATTCCCATTTGGCAATTGCACACGAATCTAGAACCAGGAGCTCCAACATGACCATCGAAATGATCGAAGCCGAAGAATTCAACCAGGGCACCCAGATCAAGGTGATCGGTGTGGGCGGCGGCGGCAGCAATGCCGTCGAGCACATGATTGCCCGCAGCGTGCAGGGCGTGGAATTTGTCTGCGCCAACACCGATGCGCAGGCCCTGACCCGCAGCTCGGCCCACCGCGTCATCCAGCTGGGTGGCAGCGGCCTGGGCGCCGGCAGCAAGCCCGACAAGGGCCGCGATGCTGCCGAAGCCGCGGTGGAAGACATCCGCAGCGCCATCACCGGCGCGCACATGCTGTTCATCACGGCCGGCATGGGTGGCGGCACGGGCACGGGCGCCGCGCCCGTGATCGCGCGCGTGGCCAAGGAAATGGGCATCCTCACCGTCGGCGTAGTCACCAAGCCTTTCGACTGGGAAGGCGGCCGCCGCATGCAGAACGCCGACAACGGCCTGACCGAGCTGGAAGCCAATGTCGATTCGCTGATCGTGGTGTTGAACGAAAAGCTGCTGGAAGTGCTGGGCGACGACATCACCCAGGACGAAGCCTTTGCCCATGCCAACGACGTGCTCAAGAACGCCGTGGGCGGCATCGCCGAAATCATCAATGAATACGGCCATGTGAACGTCGACTTCGAAGACGTGCGCACCGTGATGGGCGAGCCTGGCAAGGCCATGATGGGCACGGCCACCGCCAGCGGCCCCGACCGCGCGCGCATTGCCGCCGAGCAGGCCGTGGCCTGCCCGCTGCTCGAAGGCATCGATCTGTCGGGCGCCAAGGGCGTGCTGGTGCTGGTCACGGCCGCCAAGGGCAGCCTCAAGCTGTCGGAGTCGCGCCTGGCGATGAGCACCATCAATGCCTACGCGTCTCCCGACGCGCACGTCATCTACGGCGCCGCCTACGACGACAGCCTGGGCGACGAGATCCGCGTCACGGTGGTGGCCACAGGCCTGTCGCGCCCCAACGCGCGCCGCCAGCCCATTTCGGTGGTGCAGGGCGGCCTGCGCACCGGCACGGACAACATGGCTTACCAGGTGCCGGTGATGGGAGGCGCTGGCACCCTGGGCGCTGCGGTGGGCGTGCAAGGCGGCCACGCCGCTGGCGCGCAGGCCGACTACGGCAGCATGTCGGTGCCCAGCGTGTGGCGCACCAACCGCACGCAGGCCGCAGCCCGCGTGGATGCACTGTCCTCCGGCGGCATGGACGACCTGGAGATCCCAGCGTTCCTGCGCAAGCAGGCCGACTGACAAGGCCCGGCGCGCCCCGAGGGGCGCCGATGGAAGGCTTCGGCCGCTCCAAGAAAAAGCCCCCGGTCCATGCGGCCGGGGGCTTTTTCATTCATTGCGGCCTGCGGGCCGCTGCAAAGCTCAGAAGCTTTCCCACTCATCGTTGTCGCCGGCCGGTGCGGCCTTGGGCGCCGGCGCCGGGGCTGCGCTGCCGCCCTTGGCGGGCAGGGCCGGGGAGGGCTTGGCCGGGGACTTGGCGGCGGGCAGCTTGCCCTTGGGGCCTGGGGCAGCAGGCTTGCTGCCCGCCAGGGTGGCCGCCGGGCGCGCCGCAGCCGCAGGGCTTGCAGCTGCCCGATAGGCCGCGGGTGCGGGTGCGGGTGCGGCGCTGTTGCTGCCGTTCACCCGGAACAGCGCCACCACCTGCGTCAGACGCAGCGCCTGCTCCCGCAGGCTGTCGGCGGCGGCGGTGGATTGTTCCACCAGCGCAGAGTTCTGCTGCGTCATCTGGTCGAGCTGGTTCATGGCGGTGTTGACCTGCGCGATGCCCTGGCTCTGCTCAGAGGTGGCCGAGCGGATTTCGCCAATGATGTCCGTCACGCGCTGCACGCTGTCGACGATCTCGGTCATGGTGGCGCCCGCGTTGCCCACCAGCGCCGTGCCGGATTCGACCTTCTCCACCGACGCGCCGATCAGCGTCTTGATCTCCTTGGCCGCCTCGGCGCTGCGCTGGGCCAGGCTGCGCACCTCGCTGGCCACCACGGCAAAGCCCCGGCCCTGCTCGCCCGCACGGGCGGCCTCCACGGCCGCATTCAGTGCCAGGATGTTGGTCTGGAAGGCGATGCCGTCGATCACGCCGATGATGTCGCTGATCTTGTTGCTGCTGGCGTTGATGTCCTGCATGGTGGCCACCACGCGCGACACCACCTCGCCTCCGCGCGCGGCCACCGAGGCGGCCGAGGTGGCCATCTGGTTGGCGGTCTGGGCCGAGTCGGAGGTCTGCTTCACCGTGCTGGTCAGCTCCTCCATGCTGCTGGCCGTGCTCTGCAGGTTGCTGGCCGTGTCTTCGGTGCGGTGGGCAAGGTCGTTATTGCCTTGTGCAATTTCGCTCGATGCGGTGGCGATGCTGTCGGACGCTGTGCGCACCTCGGTCACCAGCTTGCGCAACGCGCCCACCATGTGGGACAGGCCCGCCAGCATCGAGCCGGGCGGAGCGGGCGGAATGCTCGCATCCAGGTTGCCGTCGGCCACCTCGGACATGATGGCGATGGCTTCCGTGGGCTCGCCGCCAATCTGGCGCAGCACCGAGCGCGACACCACCACGCCGATGGCGCCCACCACCAGAAACACCACCAAGACCACGCCCAACCCCGACAGCAGCGCCTTGCGCACGAGGACGTCCACGTCATCCGTGTAAATGCCCGAGCCGACCATCCAGTTCCAGCCATCCACCCGCACGATGTACTGCAGCTTGGGCACGGGTGTCTGCTGGCCCGGGCGGGCAAACATGGTGGGCACGAAGGCCTTGCCGTCCTTGCTGCTGCGCAAGCCGTTCACCAGCAGGCCGATGATGTCCACGCCCGACGCGTCCTTCACCTTGCCCAGCATGTCCTGCCCGTCCCATTCCTTGCGGAACGGGTGCATCACGCCCACGCCCTCGGTGGTCCAGATGTAGAAATATTCCGTCTTGCCGTCGGCGCCGCCATAGCGGGACAGCCTGAGGGCCTCCTTCGCGGCTTTCTGGGCGTCCTCCACGCTCATGGCCCCGCTGGCCGCCTGGGCCTGGTAGCCCGTCACGATGCTGTGGGCCGACTGCACGGCGGTGGTCAGCAGTTCCTGCCGCGACTCGATGATGAGCCGCCGTTCTTGCAGCAGCGAGGCGATGGCCATGACCAGCAGCGCGGCCAGCGCGGTGCCGATCAGCAGCAGGATCTTCATTTTGAAGCTGAGCTTGCTCATGGGGTGTCTCCGGAGGGGGGGCTTTCAGCGGCGATGCAAAGTCAATACGCGCCGAAGGCATTGTGGGGCGAACCGCAGGGTGAGCGCAGTAGGTGAAAACGTGGCGGTGCCCCCAGCGGCCGCAGGGCAAGCCACCGGAAACTAAAATGCCGCATGCTCCAGCAACGCACCCTCAAGACTCTGACACGCGCCGTGGGCGTCGGACTGCACAGTGGCCAGCGGGTCGAGCTGACGCTGCGGCCGGCGCAGCCTGATACCGGCATCGTGTTCCGGCGCGTGGACCTGCCCCAGCCTGTGGACATTCCCATCCGCGCCGAGGCCGTCACCGACACGCGCCTGGCCTCCACCATTGCCGTGGGCAATGCCAAGGTGCACACGGTGGAGCACCTCATGTCGGCCTGCGCGGGGCTGGGCATCGACAACCTCTATGTGGACATCACGGCCGAAGAGGTCCCCATTCTGGACGGCTCCTCCGCCTCCTTTGTCTTTCTGCTGCAAAGCGCCGGGGTCGAACTGCAGAAGGTGCCCAAGCGCTTCATCCGCGTCAACCGCCCGGTCGAGGTGCGCGAAGGCGAGGGCGCCAATGCCAAATGGGCGCGCCTGACGCCCTATCACGGCTACAAGCTCAGCTTCGAGATCGACTTCGACCACCCCGCCGTCGATTCCACTGGCCAGCGCGTGGAGTTCGACCTGGGCAGCGGCAATTACAGCCGCGACATCGCGCGCGCCCGCACGTTTGGCTTCACGCGCGACGTGGAGATGATGCGCGCGAGCGGCCTGGCGCTGGGCGGCGGGCTCGACAACGCCATCGTCATGGACGACTACAAGGTCCTCAACAGCGACGGCCTGCGCTATGACGACGAGTTCGTGAAGCACAAGATCCTGGACGCCATGGGCGACCTGTACCTCATCGGCAAGCCGCTCCTGGCCGCCTACAGCGCCTTCCGCTCGGGCCATGCCATGAACAACCTGCTGCTGCGCGAGCTGCTGGCCCAGCGCGACGCCTGGGACGTGGTGACCTTCGAGGACGAGCGCCAGGCCCCCACCGGGTTTGCGCAACCGGCGCGCGCCTGGTAGACAGGGCGTTATCGCGTTTTCGCCCACTCCCGCAGTCATCCCAGAGCCCGCCCGCCATGCTCATCTTCCGCTGGATCGTCATGGCGCTGCTGCTGGTGGCCGCCGTATCTTTCGCGTTCTATGCCGGCACCGGCCAGCCGCGCTACAAGCGCCTGGGTTTGGTGGTGCTCAAGTGGGTGGTCATTGCCACCACTTTCTTTTTCGCGGTGCTGCTGATAACACGGTTGGGATAGGCTAAACGTCTGAGCCATCCGTAGAAGTCCGAAATGGCATACAACGGACACGAACCGGAACTGCTGATCTGGTACTTCCCGATCCCGATCGGCGCTGCCGCGATGGCTGGGACGCCGACCGCGGTAGCGCCACCCATCGGACGCTGCACCCCTGACGTCCGCAACACGCCCAGCCAACCGGCTTTCAACCGGTAATTGTTCGGCGCAGCGTGTGGCAGGCTTCAGTCTATGCGCTGGTCACGAGAGATGGCGGCGGAGTTGCCATCCAGCGATACCCATGATGCTCAGCCCAAGAAGGATTTGTGCCCATTCGGACAGCGACGGGACGGCCTGTACCCCGCTTGCGCAACTGCCACTGTTGTTGAATATGACCGTACCTGGTCCGTCCATTGTCAGTGTATTGGTGTATGGGTAGCTTCCTGCGGTTGTCTGATTGTAGGCAATTAGCACTGAATATTGTTGGCCGGCGACCAAATTCATTCCGGAGAACGTCGATGTATTAGTGCCGCTGAAATTGGAAACGAAAAAATTGGAGATAGGCGTGGGCGGAGGGAATGTATCTGAGGGGGTAAAGGTGCCGTTCAGGAAGAACGTCGTATTCACCACATGAGTCGTCGTGGAAGATGCTGAATAGGCCCCGGATTGGCACACTCTGAAGGAGTGCAGCGTGTAGATCCACCTAAAACTGTTGCTGTACGTAGTTAAATTGGTATTTGTTCCTGCCTGAATGGTGGGGGCATAAGTCAGAGTCGACGAAGATCCTTGGTTAATGGTTGACGTGACCGCCATAGCGGTCCCGCAGTAAAGCGGTAGCAGAAAAACAGCCGCCCGTAGTAGATATTTTGCTGTGTATGGAGTTGCCATTTTGTCTTCGGAAGTTAATGGAAAATAATCTTTAATAGTTTGCATCTAGTTGTGGAGGCTCTTGGCCCACCAGTAGATGTATCGAAGTGTGCCACGCATGCCACGGCCACTCGGGAAGTCCGCGCTGCCAAACTGCTGCAAATCGCGCAGCCTCCGCACATTCCAGCTCCCTCCCGCGCTGACGTATGCGCTCTGACCCTATACTCGCGCCTGCTCCGGGGTGCACGTAGAGGCCTTTTGATTGGGTTTCTGGGCGTGCTGAGACGGCGGACCCAACCGCCGGAACCGCGAACTTGATCTGGTTAGTACCAGCGTAAGAAGAGCTGCAGCCACTGGCGCACCCGCGTCCCTGCCATTCACCACGTGACCTGCAGGGGCCGGCCCGCGCGCAGGGCCGATGGCGGAGCACTTTTCCATCCTACCGACAGGAGAGTGCCCACCATGAACGCCCCCGACAAGTTCGCCCATCTGCTTGCGCTCACGCGCGAACCCTTCCCCGCCTCCACCAAAAGCTACATGGCCGGCAGCCGCGCCGACCTGCGCGTGCCGGTGCGCGACATTGCGCTTACCAACGGCGAGTTGGTGAGCGTGTACGACACCTCCGGCCCCTACACCGATCCCACCGCCAAGATCGACGTGCGCCAAGGGCTGGCCAGCGTGCGGGGTGCGTGGATTGCCGAACGCGCCGACACCGAAAGCTATGAAGGCCGCGTGCGCAAGGCGCTGGACGACGGCCAGAAGGCGGAGGACGGCGACCGCCTGGCGCAGCTGCGCGCCGAAGCCGCAGCGCTGCAGCGCCAACCCCTGAGGGCCAAAAGCGGCGCCAATGTGACCCAGATGCACTACGCCAAGAAGGGCATCATCACCCCCGAAATGGAGTACGTGGCCCTGCGCGAGAACGGCAAGCGCGAATGGATGGCGCAGTACCAGCAGGACGCCGCGCGCGAGCAGCGCCTGGTGGGCAACCCGATGGGCGCGAGCATCCCCAAGATCATCACCCCCGAGTTCGTGCGCGACGAGGTGGCCCGCGGCCGCGCCATCATCCCGGCCAACATCAACCACCCCGAGGTCGAGCCCATGGCCATCGGGCGCAATTTCAAGGTCAAGATCAACGCCAACATCGGCAACTCGGCCGTCACGTCCAGCATCGAAGAAGAAGTGGAAAAGCTCGTGTGGGCGATCCGCTGGGGCGCCGACAACGTGATGGACCTGTCCACCGGCAAGGCCATCCACACCACGCGCGACTGGATCGTGCGCAACTCGCCCGTGCCGATTGGCACCGTGCCGATCTACCAGGCGCTGGAAAAGGTGGGCGGCGTGGCCGAAGACCTGACCTGGGCGATTTTCCGCGACACGCTGATCGAGCAGGCCGAGCAGGGCGTGGACTACTTCACCATCCACGCGGGCGTGCGCCTGGCCTACATCCACCTCACGGCGCAGCGCCGCACGGGCATCGTCTCGCGCGGTGGTTCCATCATGGCCAAGTGGTGCATGGCGCACCACCGCGAGAGCTTTTTGTACGAGCACTTCGAGGACATCTGCGACATCATGAAGGCGTACGACGTGTCGTTCAGCCTGGGCGATGGCCTGCGCCCGGGCTGCGCCTCGGACGCCAACGACGAGGCGCAGTTTGCCGAGCTGCACACCCTGGGCGAGCTGACCCAGGTAGCCTGGAAGCACGACGTGCAGACCATGATCGAAGGCCCCGGCCATGTGCCCATGCACATGATCCAGGCCAACATGACCGAGCAGCTCAAGACCTGCCACGAGGCGCCGTTCTACACCCTGGGCCCGCTGACCATCGACATCGCCCCCGGCTACGACCACATCGCCAGCGCCATCGGCGCGGCCATGATCGGCTGGATGGGCACGGCCATGCTGTGCTATGTCACGCCCAAGGAGCACCTGGGCCTGCCCGACCGCGACGACGTGAAGCAGGGGATCATTGCCTACAAGATCGCCGCGCACGCTGCCGATGTGGCCAAGGGGCACCCCGGCGCCCGGGCGCGCGACGATGCACTCAGCCAGGCGCGGTTCGACTTTCGCTGGCAGGACCAGTTCAACCTGGGCCTCGACCCCGACACGGCCAAGGAATACCACGACGAGACGCTGCCCAAGGACTCGGCCAAGGTGGCGCATTTCTGCTCGATGTGCGGGCCCAAGTTCTGCTCGATGAAGATCACGCAGGAGGTGCGCGAATTTGCGGCGCAGAAGGGCCTGAGCGAAACGGCCGCGCTGGCCCAGGGCATGGAATCCAAAGCCGAGGAGTTCCAACGCCAGGGCGGCCAGCTCTACGTGCCGCTGCACCGCGCGTAGCGTGGGGCGGGCGCCTGCCGCCCGCTGACTCCCGGCATAAGCCGTGCTACTGCCCCCGAGGATTCCCTATACGCGCCTCGGGGGGCCGTGCTTTCCCTGTGGATGGGCAGCCTTCCTCAGCCCTATAGTCGCGCCCACACCCGGTTCAGAAGACCGGGTGGTGGCGTGGCACCAAATTTGCTAAGCTGGGTTGTCTGTTAAAAAATGTAAGGAAGAGCTATGAATGCTCTCGGCCGCTTCTCCATCCGCACGCGTCTCTACTTCGGAACCGTCTTTTCCCTGATTTTGTTGGTCGTCATTGGCGCGATGGGTTACGTGGCCCTGGACCGCACCCGGGACACGCTGAAAGAACTCTTCGCGCAGCGTGTGCAGACCCTCACCGACATGTCTGACCTGCGCACCACTTTGGGGGACCTGCGCCGGACCGAGAAGGACATCATCATCAACTTCAACAACTCCGTGGAAGTGTCGAACCTGCGTGAATCGTGGGCCAAGACGCTGGCCGCGCTGCGCAAGAGCCTGAACGATGTGCGGCAGGTGCAGTCGGGCGACGCGGAGTTTGTCGCCTCCATCGACAAGTCGCTGGAGGAAATCAAGGCCTACGAAACCGGCATCTCGCCCATCTTCGAAAAGATCGAAGGCGCGCAGCTGGACGGCGCGGGCGGCGGCGCCTATGCCGACCGCCTCAAGGTGCACATGGAGGCCACCGACAAGCTGTTTTCCAGCCTGGCCAGCGCGGCACGCACGCAGATGGACGAGGCGCGCGCGGCGGTCGAAACGCGCACCTCCACCATGTCGGCGCTCATCGGCTTCGGGCTGGTGCTGGCGCTGGCCGTGCTGATTCCGCTCACGTTCTTCAGCGTGCGCTCCATCACCCGGTCGCTCGGTCAGGCGCAGGAGCTGGCCGACCGCATCGCCAGCGGCGACCTGTCGCGCGACGTGGTGCCGACCAACCAGGACGAAGTCGGACAGCTGGTGGCGTCGATGGGCCGCATGCAGGAAGCGCTGCGCGGCCTGGTGCGGCAGGTGCAGGATGCCGCGGGCAACATCTCCACCGCCAGCAGCGAAATCGCCAGCGGCAACCATGACCTGAGCCACCGCACCGAGCAGACGGCCGCCAACCTGGAAGAAACCGCGTCTTCGATGGAAGTGCTGACCAGCACGGTGCAGCAAAGCGCCCGGTCCTCGCGCCAGGCCAGCGACTTCGCGTCCTCGGCGGCCGAGGTGGCGGCCCGTGGCGGCGCCGTGGTGTCGCAGGTGGTGACGACCATGGACCAGATCACCACCAGCTCGCGCAAGATTGCCGACATCACCGGCGTGATCGATTCCATCGCCTTTCAGACCAACATCCTGGCGCTGAACGCCGCCGTGGAAGCCGCGCGCGCCGGAGAGCAGGGCCGGGGCTTTGCCGTGGTGGCGGGCGAGGTGCGCAGCCTGGCCGGGCGCAGTGCCTCCGCCGCGCGCGAGATCAAGGCCCTCATCAGCGCCAGCGTGGAGCGCGTGGAGCAGGGCACGGCCTTGGTGGACCGTGCAGGCAGCACCATGACCGAGGTGGTGGCGTCCATCCGCCGCGTGACCGACATCGTGGGCGAGATCAGCGCCGCCAGCCATGAGCAGTCGCTGGGCGTGGCCCAGGTGGGCGAGGCCGTGACGCAGATGGACCAGGTCACGCAGCAAAATGCCGCGCTGGTCGAAGAAATGGCCGCCGCCGCCAGCAGCCTGCAGAACCAGGCCGAGGACCTGGTGCAGGTGGTGTCGGTGTTCCGCCTGGGGGGCGATGGCGCCGGAATGCTACGACTTCAATAGCTGCAAAGGCATGCTGGCAAAGCGCAAACGGCCATTTTTACTTGAACAAATTGCACTCCGTAGATGGGTCGCCAGCCCGCGCACCCGCAACAGTGCCTGGGCTTGACTCCCTCTCCCCTCGCGCGAGAAGGTGGGGGAGAGGGGGCCTGTGCCGTGGGCGATGCCTCATCACCCCCTCTCCCCATCCCTCTCCCGCGAGGGGAGAGGGAGTGAGAGCCAGCGAAGGGTTCGACCTGATCCAGCCCTGTGGGCCCGAATTCTTCAGCCCACCCCAGGCGCAGCGATGCCCAGCGCATCCAGCTCCGCCGCCGTGAACACGCGCGAGCGGGTGTGGAAGGCCTTGCCCTCGGGCCCTTCGAGCGACAGGGTGCCTCCCGTGCCGCCTTCGATCACATCGATGATGAGCTGCGTGTGCTTCCAGGTCTCGTACTGCGCACGCCCGATGTAGAACGGGCAGCCGCCGATGTCGCCCAGGTACACGTCGCCCGCGCCCATGGTGATCTCGCCGGGCAGGTAGCAGTTGGCCGCGCTGTTGTCGCAGCAGCCGCCTGATTGGTGAAACATCAGGTCAGGGCCGTGTTTGGATTGCAGGAAAGCCACCAGCTCCAGTGCGGCGGGGGTGGCGATGACTTTTTCGACCATGGGTGTCTCCTCGTTTTTCTCCAAAGCAAAGGGGCCGTTGCCAGCCCGCCCCCTCGCACCGATGGCATGGATCTGCGCCCACCCATCCGTTCACGCTGAGCCTGTCGAAGC
>NZ_JBMIRS010000240.1:0-13362 GCF_049198005.1 Paracidovorax sp. MALMAid1276
CCGCGCCAGTGCTAGCTTTGCGTACCGTCACTTATTGCACTGAAAACGAGGAGACCCCATGACCCACGCGCCCAGATGGCAGGTAGTCGCGCAGCTTCACGGCCACGTCGCCCTCGACAATCTGGCAATGGTAGAGATCCATCTGCACCTTGAGATGAGGTGAACCGATGTCCTGAACGATGGCATGAGCCTCAATCTGGCGGTTGAGGAGGTAGCCGGGGATGTCGCGCGTATTGATGGGTTCGATCAAGATGTCGATCCCGACTCGCGCTGCCTCATCGGCAGCCCACGCCAGATTTTTGAGATAGATCGCATGCGCCGTCTCGAGAGCGAGCTGTGCGGGCAGGACACCCGCCATCACGTGAATGCGCGGACACGCCAATGCCGTCGCATAGTCCAATGCCTTGTAGATGCCGGCCCGAAACTCGGCTTCGCGCCCTGGCAGGCAAGCGATTCCGCGCTCGCCGTGGTTCCAGTCCCCGGGCGGGCCATTGAAAAGCACCTGACGCAAGCCATTCGCGGCCAGGCGCTGGGCGATGGTTTCCCTGGGATGGTCATAAGGAAACAGGTACTCCACCGCCTTAAAACCATCGCGCGCAGCGACCTCGAAGCGCTCAAGGAAATTGAACTCCGGGTAGAGCATGGATAGGTTGGCGGCAAAGCGGGGCAAGGTGCGGACTCCCTGGTTGATGGTTCACCAGCGCGCGCCGAAAGCGCGACGCAGTTGTTCGAGTGCCTCGTCGTCGAGCGGTACGGCGTCTGGGCACAGGCGCGAGAGCCGGGCGCTCTCTTCGAGTTCCTCGAGAACGGTCATGGCTGCAACGGGGGAGTCATGCCAGACCATGGGGCCTAGCCGATCCAGCATCACAGCCCGCAGCGGAGTGCTGCATGCGGCATAACGATCGATGGCCTCAGCCACGGCCTTGACGGTTTCCGGAGCACCTGGACGGTCGTAGGGAATAACGGGCACATGCCCAACCTTCATCACGAAATAGGGTGTGATCGCAGGCAGCAGTTCGCTGCGGGATTGGTCGAGCGTGAGCGAAACGCAGTGGGTGCTGTGGGTGTGTAAGACACAGCGCGTCTCCGTGTCGAATCGGCCGGCCTTGTCGTAGATGCGCGCGTGAAGCGCCAGCGTCTTGCTCGCTGGGAGCCCACCGATCTGGCGTGCAAGGGCGTCGGTGCGCGCAAGTTGCGCGGGATCGAGAAAGCCCAGGCATGCGTCCGTGGGCGTGATGAGAAAGCCGTCGTCCAGCCGCACCACCCCGGCCGGCGCCGAGATCGGGCTGGCGGTGCGCCGTGGGTTGCGCATCCTGCGCGAGGAAGTCATGCAGCGTGTGCCATTCGATGCCGCGTCGACGCAGCGCGCCTTCAACCTCTGCATGACCGACGTGAGCGAGTTCACGCTCGTGCCGGCACTGGTCCGACGCCTCGCTTCCATGGCACCGCATTCCGAGCTGCGGCTGCAGTCGTTGACCGTGGGTGAGCTGCCGGCAGCCATGGCCGCAGGCAACATCGACCTGGCCGTTGGCTTCTTTCCGGAGCTACAGGATTCGCTGTTCCAGCAGCAGCTGTTCGAGACCGGCTTCACCTGCATCGCGCGGCGTGGCAATCCGTTTGCCGACGGCGGGCTGACCCTGGAGCGTTTTTGCACCGCACCGCAAGTGGCGATGAAGGTGCGCTCGCACCAGGGCATCGTGCAGCGAGACTTGCGCGCCGCTGGCATCGAACGTCGGGTGAAGGTGACGGTTCAGCACTTTCACAGCCTGAGTGCGATCCTCTCGCAGACCGATATGCTCGCGGTGGTGCCGGAGGATGTCGCGCCGCACCTGGCTCGCAGCTTCGATGCACAGATCCACGAGTTGCCTTACCCGTCCTCCCGTTTCGAGGTGCGACAGTATTGGCACGAGTTGTACCACCGCGATCTGGCCAACCGGTGGATGCGCGGGCAGGTGCGCGAACTCTTTCAGCGCGAGGGCCGTCGGCCCCACCCCTGACGTGGGTCATCGCCTCGACGAGATCGCCGCGCTGCGCTGGTGATGTGGCGTCGCGACGATCAATTCGTCCTGCTCGATTCTGGCCTGCGCCGGGGTCGCTGGACTTCAGGACGCGCACGTGCATGTTTTCATGCCGCTGCGGTCACAGGGCTCAATGGGAAGATGCCGATGCCTTCAACCGCTTGGTGCCGGACTTCCTGGAGCACAGGAATGATGTTCATCATCGTCGGCATATCGGTTGCCCTGGGGGCCACCCATTTCACGTTCGGTGACGCGCACCCGTCCGCTATGCCCCTACCCTCAGGTTGCGAAGTACAAGGGTTCGGGCAGCACGGATGAGGCGGCGAACTTCAGTTGCACGAGTCCGTGAGAAGAGGCTGCGGAGCGGCTGAAGCCGGGGTTTGCTCCGCAGCCGTTTCAGTCACGGATACCATGTGCGTCGGAACCAGTTCCCTGCCCCTTACCCAGACAAGCTGGCGAGTGAGCCTGGATCCAAACGGTGGATGCGCTCGCCTTGGTAGAAGCTTTTTTTTCGACTAGGGGTTGCCGCAAACGAAGTTTGTCGCTTCGTTGATGTCTCCGCTACCCGTGTATCGGGCGATCTGAGGATGTGGGCACAGAGGCCTGCTGCGCGCACTCACGCCGAAGTAACCCGGCGTCGACGACGAGGCCTCGACCCGCGCCGGGGCCGTGCCGTTCTCGACCCAAGCGACAAGAGGCGTCAGCATGTCGAACCTGTCCGTGCCCGGTCCACCGCTGCAGTGGCCCATGCCCGGAACGAGGAAGAGGCGGGAGAAATCCGAGACAGAGGGCATTGCGGTGCTCAGCCTCTCGTAGTAAGCGATCGTGTCCAGCGCGGAAAACGCGGCGTCGGCCATCCCGTGGTACAGCATCAGCTTGCCGCCTCGACTGCGAAATGCGTTTAGGTCGGTGGATGTCGCACCATGCCACTGCATGCTGGGTTGCGTGAACAGGCCCGACGTGGCGAATATCTTCGGGGGGTCCACATCGAAGTCAAAGTTCATCATTCGAGTGGCAACCTGGTTCAGGGGCACAGGTTCCGGAGGCGTCGCAAAGTCCACCAGCCACGAACGCGCCGAAGACCCGTTTACGCGTTGCGCATTGTTCGTGCTGCTGTCATAGGAGCCGAGCCACCAAGAGCGCCACCCTTGGAAATACGTGGTGCCATTGAGACCGCTCATCCCGGTGTCCCATGGCCATTTGTTGTAGAGCGCGGTGCCCGCAGTGTCCACTGGCCCGCTCATGGCGCGCTTGATTGCGTCAACCTGTACCGGGCTCAGGCAGTCGTCGGTTTTTGCGCCGGTGCATCGCAGTGGCTGGCCGGTAGCAGGATTGAGGGCTGTAGACGGATCGAACAAGGACTGGCAGGCGGAGTAGTTGCCCACGATCCCATCGGCCAGCCCATCGAGCGCATCGCAACTGCCCAGGATAGCCTGGGTCAGCAGATACAGATCTGGGTCGGAGAAGGATTTATTCACGAGAGGCGCTCCATCAGGATCGACACCCACTGCCGCTGGCGCGAGCGACTGTGTGGTCCAAGCGCCACTGATGCCCGCCTTTGGTAACTGGTAACCGGGAGCGCCCGCCACGATGCCGTCGTAGTGCGCGGGGAAACGCTGGGAGAACATCATGCCTTCGCGCCCCCCCTCCGAACAGCCGATGAAGTAGGACTTGTCCGGGCCGCGCCCATAGAAAGTGCTCACGGCGGACTTGCCAGCCAAGGTCACTTGGTCGTACGAGTTGTACCCATGGTCAAGACGGGCTTGAGGGTCCATACCGAAGGCGACCGATCCAAGGGCGGCTGGATTGTTGTTCACTGCGTTGTCATGCCCTCCATCTGTGCTGACGGTAGCAAACCGACGCGACAGCGCGTTCGATGTCTGTCCACCTCCCAGACTTCCCAACGCCGCTGACAATGAGCCGTTGGTGCCTCCTCCGCCTTCCATGAAGAATCGCCCGTTCCAGTCCGCCGGCATGCGCAGTCTCATCTTGATCTCATAGGGGTATCCGTCGACACCCGTCCTCTGGTTGATCGAGCCTGTTACCTCGCAGTGCTCCGGCAGTTCGGGGGCATTCGCCGTGGCAGGGGTCACCGCATGCCAGACAGATGCTTTGACGACGGTGTTCTGATTGGGCCAGTTCACCTTGGTCGCACCTGAGGCGATGCCTTCGCAAAGTTCTTTGGACGCAAGGGGCACAGTCGGTTCGTTGCTGGTGTTGTCTGGAACACTGCCAATGCCACCGCAGCCGCTGATCAACGCCGTGGCCAGCATGCCGACGCTGATGGGAATGCTTGATTTCATGATGTCTCCTTTCGTGGTTTCGAAGCGCGTGGGGCTCGTGGAGCCCGAGGCGATTCTCAATGCCCTCTACAGCCTCGCAATGCGGTTTTTGCGACATGCGAAAAAATGCCCCGTGTGCAGGGTTTGTCCTTATGTGAAGCCTTGTTCCAACGCTCGCTATGTCCCTTGCGCATGGTGCGGCGAGTGGCCCCGACGCAGCCGGGGAAGCGCGAGCTGGACAGACGCCAGTCGCTATGCTGGTTTGGACGAGGGGCCGGGCACGAACACGTCGGCGTGAAAATCCTCGTCGGGCAGTCCCTGGCCGGAGGCCGCGGCGCGCACGGCGCCCACCATGGACGGTGAGCCGCAGCAGTACACCACGTGGACCGCCAGGTCGGCAAAGCTGGCGCGCAGGGCCTGGTCCACTCGACCAGCGAAAGCGTCGCCTGCGGCATCGGCAGGCGCATCGCTCAGGGCTGCGATGAACTGGAACCTCGGCCACTGCTTCTGCCAGCGCTCCACCGCCGAGCGCATGTAGAGGCCATCGGCTTCGCGTGCACCCCAGATGAGGGTGATCTCGCGCTGCACGCGCCGCTTCGCCATGTCGTCGAGGATGGACTTGACGGGTGCGAAGCCGGTGCCGCCGGCCACGAACACGATCGGGCGCCTGTCTTCGATGTCCAGGGCCACGTTGCCGAAGGGAAGTTCGACCTGAAGCAGGTCGCCCGGGGCGAGTTGCGCCACGCGTGCGCTGAACTGTCCGCCGGCCACATGGCGGATGTGAAGGGTGGCGCCATCGCTTTCGTGCGGCGGGTTGGCCATGGAATAACACCGCGTGCTGCCGTCTTCCAGCAGGATCTGCAGGTACTGGCCAGCCTGGAATTTCGCGCGTTGCCCAGCGGGCAGGCGCAAACGGAGCACCGACACATCGGGCGCGGCCAGCTGGTTGCTGTACACCTTGGCGGTGAAGGTCTTGCGCGCGGAGGGGTCGATGCGTTTCCACGACATCGGCTGCAGCACGACGTCGGTGGTGGGCTCGCACATGCAGTAGAGCACCTGGTCGGGGCCGCAGGTTTCGTTGCGGATTGCGGCGCCGTTGAGCCCGCGCACATCGCCCGATGCGATGCCGCCCACGCAGCTGCCGCAGACACCCTTGCGGCAGGAATACGGCAGCTCGATGCCGGCGCGCAGCGCGGCGTCGAGCAGGCTCTGGCCAGGCGGGTTGTCGAAGACGACTTCGGTGCCTTCGATGGCGATGGAATGGCTCATGGGATGGCCTGTGAGAAAGCTTCGCCGGACAGCAGTGCAATGGTGCGCAGCAGCGCGGTGGGATCGGCGATGCCGCGTCCCGCAATGTCCATGGCGCTGCCGTGGCCCACGCTGGAGAGCAGCGCGTCAGCGCCGATGCTCAGGGCGCTCGCCGCATTTGGTGCCAGCAGCTTGATGGGAATGTGGCCCTGGTCGTGCAACATGGCCACGTACAGGTCGTGCCGGCGCTGCGACAACACCATGTCGGCGCCATGCGGTCCGTCCACGCGGTAACCCTCGGCGCGCAAGGCCGCCATGGCGGGCACCACGATCTGCTGGTCTTCAGGGCCGAACAGCGTGCCTTCGGAGGCATGCGGGTTGATGCCGAACACGCCGATGCTCGGGTCGTCCACGCCCAGCAAGGCGCAGGCGCGCACACCGGCGCGCACGGCCTGCTGGACGAGCGTGGGCGTCAACCGGTCCAGTGCCGTGCGCACGCTCTCGTGCAAGGTCACGTGCACGATGCGCAGGCCACCGCCCACCAGCAGCAAGAACACCTCGTCCTCGGGCATGCCGCAGACGCGCGCCACCAGCGAGGGATAGCCGCTGAAGGCAATGCCGGCCTGGTGGATGGCGGTTTCGTGGTGCGGGCAGGCGATCACCACGTCGAAATCGCCCGCGCGCACAGCCTGCAGTGCGGCGGTGGCGGAGGCGACCGTGGACGCGCCGGCGGCGGCATCGATGCGGCCGGGCACGGCAGTGCTGTCGGGCAGCGCGCCCGCCTCCACGTGTCGGATCTGCGGCCACAGCGCGGACAGGTCGCAGACGGCGGCTGCGCGCTGCAGCACGGCGCCGGGGCCGAACACGGTGATGCGTTCGCGCTGGGCCGCGTCGAGCGTGGCCAGCGCCTTGAGCGCGATCTCGGGGCCGATGCCGTTGGGGTCGCCCGCGGCCAGGGCGATGCGGCGCAATGTCGGCATGGTGCTCACAACGGCAGGGCCATCAGCGTGTCGGTCACCGTGCTGTCGCAGATGGCCACGCGCTCGGCCAGCAGCAGCTCGCCTGCATCGCGCACGAAACGGTCGCGATACACGCCGGTGGCAAACACCTCGCTCTGCCCGGTGGCCATGATTCGCACCACGATGAAGGGCGTGCGCGCCTGCGCCGCCGTGTCGTCGGCGGATTCCACCATGGGCATGCCCAGCAAATGGCGGTAGCGCTGGCGTTCGTAGATGTTCGCTTCGCGCAGCGCGGAGATGCGGTCTTCCAGCATGGCGCGCGAGTCGGCGTACACGATGCCGGCTGCCAGGCCTTCCTGTTCGTTCTCGACGTGGGTGATGCGGTAGTGGCAGTCTTCGGTGAAGAAGGCGGGCCACGCCTCCAGCGCATCGCTGTCGATGGTGTGGGCGTAGCGGGCGTTGAAGGCGGCGATGGTCAGCAGATCGATCATGCTCAGGCCTCCATGTGGTGGCGGTAGGCTTTCCAGAAGCCGCGCACCGAGGTTTCGGTGGCACGGCCCTCGCTGGAGCCGGATTCGTCACCCCCCATTTCCACCACGGCTTCGAGGCCGCTCGCGCCGGCAATGCCGCGCTGCACGAACCCGCCCACCGCGCCGTCCTCCATCGAGATGAAGCCGGCCGGCCCGACCAGGTTGGCCTGCTTCAGGCGCACCTTGCGCTGCTCCGGCGTGTCGTCGGTATAGCCCAGGTAAGTCCAGTTCAGCTCGGTGCGGTCCACGCCCTTGGGCAGCACCTGTCGCACCGCCAGGCAGTTCTGGATCTGCTGCAGCACGAAGCCGGGAAACACCGAGAGGATCTGCAGCGTCACGCCGTCGTCGAATTCGTGGAAGCCCGCGAGCACGGACGGATCCTTCAGGCGGTAGCGGTCGTTGTCCGAGCGCAGGGCCTGGTCCTTGTACGAGGAATCCTTCTCTGCCGTGGTGTCGATCATCGAATAGCTCACGTGGTGGCCGCCCGATTCATCGACGATCACGCCGCCTTTCTGGGAGAGGCGGTTCAGCTCGAAGGTGGTGAAGAACATGTGCAGCAGGCTGGCGTGGTAGCTGTCCTTCACGTTCTCCACATACAGCTTCCAGTTGTTGGGCAGGGCCTGCGTGAAGCGACCGATGACTTCCACCGGCTTGTGCATCACGCGCTCGATGCGCTGGCAGATTTCGTCGCCGAGGTACTCCTCGATGTCGGGCACGTCTTCGGAAAAGCTGCCGAACACCAGGCCGCAGTACACGGCGATGCGCAGCTTGCGCGGGCCATGTTCTTCCTTGCAGAAATCGGGCGGCATGCCCCCTTCGCCCTTCACCCCCTTTTCGAATGCCACACCGGTCAGGTCGCCCTGGCGGTTGTAGCTCCAGGCGTGGTAGACGCACTGGAAGTTCTCGGCCTTGCCCGATTTCTCCAACGCGATCAGCGCGCCACGGTGGGCGCAGCGGTTCTCGAAGGCATACACCTCGTCATCGCCATCGCGCACCACCACCACCGGCGTGGTGCCGGCGAACGTGGTGCGGTAGCTGCCGGCTTCGGGAATGTCCGCGTCGAGGCACAGGAAGTTCCAGGTGTTGCCCCGAAAGATTCTTTCCTGCTCCTGCTCCGGCACCTGCGCATCGGTGTAAAGGGCGTAGGGAATGCGCGTGAGCGCGTCGCTGCGCCAGTGGATGGTCTGTTCCTGCATGGCGGTCTGTCTCACTCCAGCGTCACGTTCGCGCTCTTGATGACCTTGTTCCATTTCGCCGACTCGGCCTGGATGAAGCGTCCCGTCTGTTCGGTGGACCAGCCACGCGGCTCAGCGCCCTGTTCGGCGAACCGGGCTTTCACATCGGGCATCGCCATGGCCTCGGCCAGCTGCTTCTGCAGCAGGTTGGCGGTGGCCGCTGGCGTGCCGGGCGGCGCCACCACGGCGAAGAACGTCACCGCGTTCATGCCCGCCACTTTCGATTCTTCGAAGGTGGGTATCTGCGGCAAGGCAGCCGAGCGCGTGGCGTCGGCCACGGCCAGAATGCGCAGCTTGCCGGTGCTGTGGAACTGTGCGGATGAGCTCAGGTTGTCAAAGAAGACATCGACCTGCCCACCGACCAGATCGACCAGCGCGGGCGCCGTGCCCCGGTAGGGAATGTGCGTCATCTCGGTGCCGGTCAGTTGCATGAACAGGCTGGCCGTGAGGTGCGAAGTGGAGCCGTTGCCTTGCGAGGCGTAGGTCACCTTGCCGGGATTCGCTTTCAGGTACGCAATGAACTCGGCCACGTTCTGTGCCGGCACTTTGGTGCTCACGGCCAGCACGTTGGGCACAGTGGCCATGACCGTGACGGGCACCCACTGCGTCGGATCGAACGAGAGTTTCTTGTAGAGGTGGTGGTTGATGGCGATGGGCCCGGGCGGCGATGCCAGCAGCGTGGTGCCATCGGGCGTGGAGCGGAACACCGCTTCGGCGCCGATGTTGCCGCCTGCGCCGGTGCGGTTCTCGACCACCACGCCGCCCGGGTAGTGCGTGCGCAGTTTCTCGGACAGGATGCGCGGCAACACGTCGGCCGTGCCACCGGCAGGGAACGGCACGATCAGTTTCAGCAACTGGTTGTTCGACTGCGCGTACGCACTGCCGATCAGGCACGAAGCCAGAGCGAGGGCGGCGCCTAGGCGGCGCGAGAAGGAGTAGGACATGAATGTCTCCGATGAACTTGTGGGAATTCGAGTGTCGCGGCAGGCAAGCGTGCAAACAAGTTAAATTTGCGCTATGCGTAAAAATGAAACCGATGCGCTGCCAGAGGTCAATGACGTCGACCGCCATTTCGTCACCTCGCTGCAAAAGGGGCTGGACGTGCTCACCTGCTTCGGCCGGCAGCACAGCCGCCTCACGCTGTCGGAAGTCGCACGCCTTACTGGCATGTCACCCGCGTCAGCACGACGCTCGCTGCTCACGCTGCACCAGCTCGGTTACGTGGACAGCGATGGCAAGCGTTTCTGGATGCTGCCGCGCGCCCTGCTGGTGGCGCACGCGTACCTGTCTTCTCGGCCGATGCCGTCGCTGGCTCAGCCACTGCTGGACGCCTTGTCCGAGCGCACGCGCGAGTCGGCATCGCTGGGGCAGTTGCTGGACGACGACGCGATCATCATCGCGCGCTCGACGGCACGGCGCAGCCTGAGCGCGGGCTTGGGCATCGGCTCGCGTCTGCCGGCCTACTGTTCGGCTCTGGGTCGTGTGCTGCTGGCCGGGCTGCCGCCGCGAGAGGCACAGGCTCGGCTGCGCAGCATGACTCGCGTGCCGCTGACGCCGCAAACGATCTGCGATTTTTCGCTGGTAGTGGAATTGGTGGAACGCTGTCGCGAAGAAGGACATGCCAGCAGCGATGGCGAACTGGAGATCGACGTGCGGTCGATGGCGGTGCCAGTGCGCGACCGCCAGGGGCAGGTAGTGGCTGCGATAAGTATCGCGGTGCGGATCGAGCGCATGGGCATGGGTGAGTTTCGCGACGCATTCCTGCCGATGCTCAATCGCGCGCGTGACACACTGGCGGCGCGACTGCCCCTTGGGTGAACGTGAACATGAACATGCGCGGAGCCGGCGTGGTTCGAATCCGGTGGCAGAAGTCAGCGGCGAACACCGTGCTCGTGTACTCAAGCAACGATGTCAGTTCAGGCTGCTGGTAGTGTGACCTACAACCTACGGGCGCGGTATCACAAAAGCCATCGGATCAATCGATGGTGACCTTTGCATCGCGAATCACCTTCTGCCACAACTGGGTTTGCTGCTCGATGAAGTCAGCACTTGCCGCGGTTGTGTTGTGCATCGGGTCCAGCCCTAGCTTTGCGAGGCGTTCCTGCATGGCTGGTCTCGCCAACGCTTCATTGAGCGTGGTGTTGAGGTGACGAACTTCTTCGGAAGGCGTGTTTGGCGCGGTCACCGCCGCGTACCAGGTAACCGACTGCATACCCGGTAAACCAATCTCCGCAAAGGTCGGCACGTCCGGGAGAGCGGCAGACCGTTTGGCATCTGCCACCGCAAGAATGCGTACCTTGCCCGATTTGTGCAATGTGATTGACGCTCCCACACTTCCGAAGAAGGCATCAACCTGGCTACCCGATAGATCGGCGAGCGCAGGGGCATCGCCTTTGTACGGAACATGGACCAATGTTGCTCCCGTCAAGGAGGAAAAAAGGCTCGCAGTCAAATGTGAAGTCGTGCCATTGCCCTGGGACGCATAGGACACTCTCCCGGCGCTTTGCTTGGCATAAGGCGCGAATTCTTGAGCCGTCTTGATTGGCAGATTGGGGCTGACGATAAGCGCGTTCGGTACCGAAGCAATGGTTCCGATGGCTAGCCACTGGGAGGGATCGTATGGCAGTTTGGCGTACAGCCCCTGGTTGATCGCGATCGGACCCGGAGACGAAATCATGATGGTGCTTTCGCTCGATCGTGGCCGGTTGAACACCTCGGCAGCGCCCAGGTTGCCGCCGGCACCGGTCTTGTTCTCGACATGGATGCCCTTAGGAAACCCGGTCCGCATTTCTTCTGCCAACGTGCGGGCCAACACATCAGCGAGGCCGCCTGCAGCGAATGGGACCACGATACGCAGCGGCTTGTCCGAGGTTTCCACCGCATGCACCATGCTGGTGGCGGCGATCAGTCCGATCAGACAAGCAGCTGCGGCAGAAGAGGGTAAGAAACGCATGTACTTGTCTCCGTAGAAAAATGAAATGTATGTGCAATGGAATGCGGGTCGCAAATACATCGTTGGCTCAGTTCACAAGGCCCTGGATTTGGCTTGCAGATGCATGAGCTCCTCGACGATGCAGCCTCTATACTCCTAGCCAAGCACAGGCATTGCACTGTTCCAACTCTGAGTGTTTAACCGCGGCTGCTGTGCTTGTTGCCTCTCATCAGGCTCTCAGTGCAAAGCCGGCGACTTGCTTGTAGTTGTCCGAGATGGCTCGCAAGTCGTCCTGGCTGATCAAGTCATCAATATTGGCAAAAGGAAGGCCACCGCTGAGTTCGTCAGCCTTCATGATGATGAAATCGGGCGGCAGCGTGCGGTTCGTCTCAACCACTCTGGCCGTCGGTCCCAGGCGTGCCGCTTCATAGCGCTGCAGCGCAGCACCCGGATCACTGGGCGAAGCGGCCATTTCGTCGGCCAGTGTGCGAGCGTCGATCAGTGCCTGCGCCGAGCCATTGGAGCCGCGCGGGTACATCGGGTGCGCCGCGTCGCCCATGAGCGTCACGCGCTCGAAGCTCCAGCGCGGCAGCGCGTCCTTGTCGACCATCGGGTACTCGAACACCTGCTGCGCCGAGCTGATCAGCGCCGGCACGTCGAGCCAGTCGTAGCGCCACGATTCGAAGGTCGGCAGGAAGTCGTCCAGGCGCCCGGGCTTGTTCCAGTCGTTCATGGCGGCCTGCGGGTCGCGGATCTCGGCCACCCAGTTGATGAGCTGGTTGCCCTGCCCGTCCACGTTGTCCACGATCGGGTAGATCACCATCTTGCCGGTGTCGATCGATCCGATGCGGATGTAGCTCTTGCCGGTGAGGATGGGCTTGTGCACGCTCACGCCGCGCCAGGTGTTGATGCCTGCATAGCAGACTCGATCGTCGGAATAGAAATGCCGGCGGATGGTCGAATTGACGCCATCGCAAGCCACCACCACGTCGGCCTGAACGGTCTCGGGCGTGCCCTGCAGTCCCACCGCGAAATGCAGCGTGGCCGCGCCATCCAAAGGGTCGATGCCGGTGCAACGGTGCCCCACATGCAGCCGCTTGGCACCCAGGCGCTGCAACGCGGCATTCCAGAGCAGGCGATGGAGTTTGCCGCGATGGATGCCCAGCTCGGGCAATTCGTAGCCCGCATGTCGGCCGCGAGGCTCGCTGTAGACGAACTGGCCCCAGCGGTTGTAGAACACGCTCTCGCGGTTTTCGATCGCCACAGCCTCCAGTTCGGCTGTCAGGCCCAGCGCGTCGAGCTCGCGCATCGCGTGTGGCAGCAAGGTGATGCCGACGCCGATCTCCTTCACCTCTGTGGCGCCCTCGTAGACATCACACGCCAGGCCGTGCTTGTGAAGGGCCAGCGCGAATGCCAGGCCGGCGATGCCACCCCCCACCACCGCAATCCTGATGTCGTTCTCGTGCTTCATTCGGCCTTGATACCCTGAGTTTTGATGAGTGTGGCCCACCGGTCCGCGTCCCTGGCCACCAGGCGACCGAACGCCTCGGGTGCGTCGCTGGCGGGATCCATTCCCTGCCCAGCGAAGGCCTTTTTGACATCCTCGCTGCGGAGGATGTCGTTGATTTCGCGGTTGAGCGAGGCGACTTGCGACGCAGGCATGCCCTTGGGAGCGAAGATGCCGTACCACATGTCCACGTTGACGTCGCCTGCTTTAGCTTCGCTGAGGGTGGGAACGTCGGGCAGCAGCGGATGACGCTTGTCGCTTCCGATGCCGAGTGCGAGAAGCTTGCCCGAACGCACCTGCGGCAATGCCACATGAATGGGCAGGAACATGGCATCCACCTGGCCACCCAGCATGTCGGTGACGGCGGGGCCCGTGCCACGGTAGGGAATGTGCGTGAGAAACACCTTGGCGGTGTTTTTGAACAACTCCATCGAGAGATGGTGCGGCGTCCCAACACCTGGCGAGGCATAGTTGAGTTTACCTGGTGCCTTGCGCGCGGCTGCAATGAGGTCGCCGCCGGTGGCAAAGCCGGAACGGGGGTGAGTGACCAGAATGAGCTGGCCCCAGCTCGTCAGGCTGACAGGCTCCAAGTCGGGGTCTCCTCGTTTTCAGTGCAATAAGTGACGGTACGAAAAGCTAGCACTGGCGCGG
>NZ_JBMIRS010000241.1:0-1324 GCF_049198005.1 Paracidovorax sp. MALMAid1276
CGTTCAGCGCCAGGATGTTGGTCTGAAACGCGATGCCATCGATCACGCTGATGATGTCGGCGATCTTCTTGCTGCTGTCGTTGATGCCCCGCATGGTGGTCACCACTTCGGCCACCACGTCGCCGCCCTGCCCCGCCACGGTGGATGCGGTCAGCGCCAGCTGGTTGGCCTGGCGCGCGTTGTCGGCGTTCTGCTTCACGGTGGAGCTCAGCTCCTCCATCGATGCCGCCGTCTCCTGCAGCGCGCTGGCCTGCTCCTCAGTGCGGATCGACAGGTCGTGGTTGCCCGAGGCGATCTCGGCGCTGGCCGATGCCACACCCTGGGCGTTGCCGCGCACGCCCGACACCACCTGGGCCAGGTTGTCGCGCATGGTCGTCAGGCCGCCCAACAGCTGGGCGATCTCGTCCTTGCCGCGCGCGTGGATGGGCACGGTGAGGTCGCCCTGCGCCACCGAATCCGTGATCTGCACCGCGTTGTCGAGCGAGCGCGAAATCTGCCGGATCATGGCCCCGCCCATCAGCACCGCAAGCGCGATGCCCAGCACCACCGCCGTGAGCGCCACGGCGCGAAGGGTCTGGAAGCTCGCATCGGCCCGCTCGTACTCGGCCTTGGCGCGGTCCAGCTGCACCTGCATGAGCTGGCCCAGCACCTCCTGCAGCGGATCGATGGCGGGGTACATCTCCTTGGCCGCGTAGGCCGTGAGCGCCGCGACATCGCCGGAGCGGAAATGCCCCACCAGCACCTCGGTGGCGGCATCGGCCTTGGCGCGCAAAGGCTTCAGTTGCTCGATGAGCCTGAGCTCCTCGGGCACGAGCTGGGTGGCCAGGTAGTCCTTGACGTTGGATTCGATGGCCTTGCGCGCATCGGCCACGGCCTGCAGCCCCTGGGCGGGCGTCATGGCCCCGTCGCGCACCTTGTGGGCGGCATCGACCACGTTGACCGCGTACATGTCGGCCACGATCTTGATCTGCTTGAGCGGCACCACCCGGTCGTCATACACCGACCTGAGCCCGGCATTGGACTGCGCCATGCCGAACAAGCCCGCGCCACCGACCACGAGCACCAAAAGGCACAGGGCGGTCAACAACCCCGCCAAGCGGGTGGAAATCCTGAACTGGCTCATGGCGGTTCTCCTCGGATGCCGTTCACCCAACCTGCGGGGTCAACCCGGCCTCGCGCCCAGCATAGCGCCAATGGTTACGTTTGAATACATCTCCAGCAGCGCGGAGGGTCGTCCGGCGAACACAGGAGTCTGCGCGGTAGAAGGCATCGAAGCGAAACGCGCGAAAACCGAGGATCGCGGGGTACTACCGACAAGCCCAGG
>NZ_JBMIRS010000021.1:0-17948 GCF_049198005.1 Paracidovorax sp. MALMAid1276
GGGCGCAGGCGGTCGTACCGCGCGAGACCGGTTTATCGTGCGTTGCAGCCGATGCCCCTTCTGCCGCGCAGACTCCTAGCCCCCCCGGCCGCTCCGCTGCGTTCACCCTGGTATCCCCACGGCAAACCGTAGCTCGCCACGTCCGCACGGAGCGCGGCACCGCGCTGCGGTGCCGCGGGCCTTGCCCCACCGGTGCAAGCGCGCGACGGGAGGGCTGCGAATGACGCCCGCCTTCGAGCGGGTGCAAGCACCAGCCGGCCCTCGCCCATCAAACCTGCTTCCAACGACCTTCTCCAACCGCTCTTTCGCGCCCATGAACAGCACGCTGACCACCGCGACCTTTGACTCCCAGTTGCCTCTGGCCCTGCAGATCGACCGTGTCAAGGAGGCGATCCGCGCCGATCCCTCCAAGGCCTCACTGCGCACGTTCTACTTTCAGTTGCTGGCGGTTCTTGGCGACTGGACCAAGGCGATTGCGCAGCTGCAAGTCTGCGCGCAACTGGACCCCAAGGCCCTGCCCATGGCGCAGGCCTACCGCGAAGCGATGCGTTGCGAGATGCTGCGCAGCGAGGTCTTCGCAGGCGTACGCCAGCCCTACATCATGGGTGAACCACCGCAGTGGATGAGCTATATGGTCGATGCGCTGAAAGCGCAGACCGACCCGTCGAGCCGGGCAGCGCACGAGCTGCGCGCACAGGCCCTCGAGATGGCCCCCGCCATCGCGGGCGCCATCGACGGAAGCCCGTTCGAGTGGCTGTGCGACTCGGACACCCGCCTCGGTCCCATCTTCGAGTTCCACACCAACGGCTGCTACTACTGGATTCCATACTCGGCGCTGCGCAGTGTCACGCTGGAAAAGCCCCAGGACTTGCGCGATGTGGTGTGGCAACCTGCCGAGCTGGTTCTGGTGAACGACAGCACGCTGCGTGGCTTGGCTCCGGCACGCTATCCGGCGCAGGCCGCGGACGACGACGGGCTGCGCCTGGGACGGCGCACCGAATGGGCCGAACTGGACGGCGACCATGTGGCCGGCCGCGGCCAGAAGATGCTGGTCACGGACCAGGGGGACCACGCCGTGCTGGACGTGCGCACGATCGCGTTCGATGCATGACCGCTCACGCCATGATGTCCCGTCGAATCAGCGGATCCGGCACGGAGAAGGATCGCCTGCAACCCGCGCTGCTCGACCGGCTCACCGACCAGGAGCCGACCCGGCGCACCGAGCCGGCCGATGCGGTTTACGTCACCGAATCCAGGCTGCGCGCTGCCTTGCTGCGGGATCTGGGCTGGCTGCTCAATGCCAGCAACGCATCGGGCCATATCGACTTCGACGGCCTGGCGCACGCCGAGCGATCCACGCTGAACTACGGCATGGCGCCGCTCGCGGGCAAGCTTCTGTCGGACCTCGACTGGAAGGACGTCGAGCTCAACGTCACGCAGGCCATCCTGGCCTTCGAGCCCCGCATCCTTCCAGATTCTCTGGCGGTCACGCTGCTGCCTTCCTTTGATTCGCTGAACCACCACAACACCTTGCAGTTCGAGATCCGCTGCCAGTTCTGGTCCATGCCCTACCCGCTGGAACTGCTGCTCAAGACCAGCCTGGACCTGGAAACGGGCCAGGTCGTGGTTTCCGACTTGAGGAACTGACCGTGGGAGCGCCGCAATGAATCCGCGCCTGGTGGAGTATTACAACCGCGAGCTGGCCTACCTTCGTGAAGTGGGCGCGGAGTTCGCTGCGGCCTTCCCCAAGGTGGCTGGGCGTCTCGCGCTGCGCGACCTGGAAGTGGCCGACCCGTATGTCGAGCGGCTGCTGGAAGGCTTCAGCTTTCTGACTGCGCGGGTGCAGATGAAGATGGATGCGGAATTCCCGCGGCTGTCGCAGCGCATTCTGGAAATGGTGTGTCCCCACTATCTGGCCCCGACACCGGCGATGGTGGTGGTGCAGATGTCGCCCAGCGAAGTCGAAGGCAATGTGGCGGACGGCTTCTGCCTTCCGGCGGGAAGCATGCTGCGGTCCCGCAAGGTCGCCGACGATCAGACACCTTGCGATTTCCGCACCGGGCACGACGTGACGCTGTGGCCGATTGCGCTCACGCGCGCCGCGCTCGGGGGTGCCGCGCTGGACATTCCTCTGTCCCGCATGAACCTGCCGGCCGAGGCGGCGGGACACCTCCGCTTTGAACTGGCAACCCAGGGTGCCATGGAGTTCACCCACCTGGGCATGGATCGCCTGGACCTGTACCTCCACGCCACAGACGCGGTCGCGTCGCATCTGCAGGAGCTGCTGCACCAGTCAGTGCTCAAAATTGTGGTGCATGACCCGCAGGACCCCACACGGATCTACGGGATGTTGCCCGCACAGGCGCTGCATGCCGAAGGGTACGACCAATCCCAAGCCCTGCTGCCCTATTCACACCGGGCCTTTCAGGGGCACCGGCTGCTGCACGAATACTTCGCGTTCCCGCCGCGCTTTCGCTTTTTCTCCGTCCGCGGCCTCGCAGACATCTTCCGCCAGGTTCCGTCCAAGCGCGTGGCCATCACGCTCTTGCTGCGCAAGGCGCAGCCAGAGCTGGAGTCTTTGGTGGACGAGCACAAGTTCCTGCTGCACTGCACGCCCGCGATCAATCTGTTCGAGCGCATGGCGGATCGCATCCACGTGTCTTCCGACGTGAACGAATACCACGTCGTGATGGAGCGCACGCGGCCCCGCGATTTCGAGGTCTATAACGTGCTCAGCGTCACCGGTCACCAGGAAGGCAAGGTCCATGACCGCGAATTCGTGCCGCTGTACACCTCGGTGCACGGCATACGCCCGGACGACCAGGCCTACTTCGCGGTGCGCCGCGAGCCGCGACTTTTTTCGGAGCATGCGGTCCGGTTCGGGCCGCGCACGCAATACCTGGGCAGCGAGGTCTTCCTCTCGCTGGTGGACCAGCGAGCCGCCCCGTTTTCCGATGATCTCAAGCAGCTGTCGGTGCGCACCCTGTGCACAAACCGCGACCTGCCGCTGTTGATGCCCGTGAACCGCCCCGAAGGCGATTTCACAACCATCGAGTCAGCCCCCATAGGCCACATCCGCACCGTGACCGGCCCTTCACGCCCGGTCGGCAGCATCGCCGAAAACGAGATCACCTGGCGCCTGATCTCGCACCTGTCCCTGAACTACCTCGCGATGACGGACCTGTCCGATGAAGAGGGGGCGGCCACATTGCGCGAGCTGATGGGTTTGTATCTGGCCCTAGGCAACCACGCGCTTGCCGGCCAGGTGGCAGGGCTTAAGGAGATGCGCGTGCATCCCATCACCCGCCGCCTCGCACAGCATCGTCAACTGGTCTATGGCCGAGGCGTCGGAATCGCGCTGACGGTGGACGACGCGTCGTTCGCAGGGGTCAGTGCCTGGCCATTGGCGTCGGTGCTGGAACGATTCTTTGCGCGCCACGTCGGCGTGAACAGTTTCACTGAACTGAGCCTGGAATCCCGGCAGCGGGGAAAGATCGCGCAGTGGGAAGTGCGCCCGGGTCAAAGGCCGACGCTGTGAACGCCCGCTCCCCCGTCCCGCAGCCATCGCAGTCCCCGGAGTGCGGGCCAAAGCCTGCGGCGCGCTCCATGCCTGCGGCCTCGCCGGACCTGTGGCAGCGGCTGCGAGCCTCGCCGCACTCGTTCGACCTGTTCTTCACGCTGCGCTGGCTGCAGGCCCGCCACCCGGGGCTGCCCCGGCTCGGCCGGGCGGCCCGCCCCAAGGCGGAGCCCATCCGGCTGGGACAAGACCCCTCCCTGGCCTTTGCGCCGGCCACCATCGCCGAAGTGCTGGCGCCCAGTGCGGGGCAGCCGGAGCGCCTGACGGTGTGGAGCTTCGGCCTGTACGGACCCAATGGCCCGCTGCCCACGCACCTCACGGAATACGTGCGGGAGAGGCTCAAGCAGCATGACGACGCGACACTGGCACGCTTCTCCGACATCTTCCACCACCGGCTGCTGTTGCTGTTCTTCCGCGCATGGTCCGATGCCCAGCCCACCGTGTCGCTGGACCGTCGTGGGGACGACCTGTTTGGCAGGCTGCTGGCCAGTGTGATCGGCATCGGCGAGCCTTCAGCACGCCAGCGTGACGCGGTGTCGGACCACGCCAAGCTGCACCACGCCGGACACCTCACCCGCTTCACGCGCAACCCGGAAGGCCTTCAGCGCGCGATCGGCAGCTACTTTGGCGTCACCGTGGATCTGCAGGAGTACTGCCTGCACTTTCTCGACCTGGATCCCGCGCAGCAAACCCGCCTTTCGCGCCTGCCCTGCAACTCCCAGCTTGGCGTAGACACCGTGGTGGGCGCGCGCGTGCCGGATGCGCAAAGCAAGTTCCGGCTGCGGATCGGTCCCTTGACGCTGGCGCAGTACGAACGGTTTCTTCCGGGCCAGACAGACTTCCATGCGCTGGTCGACTGGGTGCGCAACTACGTGGGCATCGAGTACGCATGGGACTTCGATCTCGTGCTGCGCCGCGAGGAAGTTCCCGCCGCGCAGCTCGGGGGCAGCGCCCGCCTGGGCTGGACCACGTGGGTCTTGGGCACCCCGGCATCCCGCGACGCAGACGACTTCCGCATGGACCCGGAGGCCTTTGCAAGGCAACGCGGTCGCCCCGTGCGCGGCCATGCGCTGCCCGCCGGCAGCGCCCCCTGATCACGAATGACCGCCCCGGCCCTTCCCACCCCACCACTCCCTCGGTTCTTCCTTCAACGCACTGCATTCACCCTCCATGTCTGAAATCAGCCGGCTCGCCCTGTTTGGCAAACTCAATCCCCTGCTCTTCAAGTCGCTCGAAGGGGCGACGGTGTTCTGCAAGCTGCGGGGCAACCCCTATGTGGAACTGGTGCACTGGCTGCACCAGCTGCTGCAGGAAAACGATTCCGATCTGCTGCGCATCTTTCGCCGTTTTGACGTGGATGCCGCCCAGCTCGCAGCCGACGTGCTGCGCAGCCTGGACCGCCTGCCGCGCGGGGCCACATCGATCAGCGATTTTTCCGACCAGATCGAGATGTCCATCGAGCGCGGTTGGGTGTATGCGACGCTGATGTACAACGAGTCGCAGATCCGCAGCGCCTACTGGCTCTCGGGCATGCTGCGAACACGTACGCTGGCCAACGAGCTGCGCGCCATCTCCAGAGAGCTGGAAAAGATCAGCGAGCCCGCGCTCAGCGACGCTTTCGCCGCCGTGCTGCCGGGCTCTCCCGAGGCGGCACTCAAGGCCACGGACGGCTCGGGCCTGCCGGGCTCGCCCGGGGAGGCAAGCGGCGCCATGGCGCCTCTGGCCGCAGGCAAGCAGGAGGCCCTGCAGCGCTATACCGTCGACCTGACCGAGCGGGCGCGCAACGGCGAGCTCGACCCGGTGACAGGGCGCGATGACGAGGTGCGCCAGATGATCGACATCCTGATGCGGCGGCGGCAGAACAACCCCATCCTGGTCGGCGAGGCCGGCGTGGGCAAGACGGCCGTGGTGGAGGGCCTCGCGCTGCGCATTGCTGCGGAGGACGTCCCGCCGCCCCTGCGGGGCGTGCAACTGCGCGTGATGGACGTCGGGCTGCTGCAGGCGGGCGCCAGCATGAAGGGCGAATTCGAGAACCGGCTGCGCTCCCTGCTCGACGAGGTGCAGGCCAGCACCACCCCGATCGTGCTCTTCATCGACGAGGTGCACACCCTGATCGGCGCGGGTGGACAGGCCGGCACCGGGGACGCCGCCAACCTTCTCAAGCCCGCCCTGGCGCGCGGTGTGCTGCGCACCATCGGCGCCACCACCTGGGCCGAATACAAGAAGTACATCGAAAAGGATCCAGCACTCACCCGGCGCTTCCAGCTGGTGCACATCCACGAGCCGGACGAGCCCAAGGCCATCCAGATGCTCCGGGGCGTGGCCGCCCAACTGGAGGCGCACCACAAGGTGCGCATCTCGGACGCCGCCGTGCAGGCGGCAGTCAGCCTCTCGCACCGCTACATTCCGGCCCGCCAGCTGCCCGACAAGGCCGTGAGCCTGCTCGACACGGCCTGCTCGCGCGTGGCCATGGCCCTCACCTCCACGCCGGCGCGCCTCGAAGCCGTCATTCGCGAACAGGAAGCGCTGCAGGTGGAGCGGGCAGTGGTGGAGCGCGAGGCCGCACTGGGGGTGGCGCACGAGGAGCGCCTTGGCGAGCTGCAGGCGCGGCTGGGCCAGCTGCAGGCCGACCACTCGGCACTTGCAGACCGGCTGGCCCAGGAAAGCACGCTGGCCCAACGTATCGTGGCAGCCGAAGCCGCCTTGCTGGCCGCCCGCCGCGCTGCCCCTGACGAACCCCAGCCTGACGGAGACCATGGCGGCGATCGTTCCAACTCTGCCGACCTGCTCTCCGCGCAAGAGATCGAGAACCTGCGGCTGGAGCTTGCCGCACTGCAGGGCGATGACCCGTTGCTGCACCCGGTGGTGGACGCCAGCGTGGTGGCCGCCGTGGTGGCCGAGTGGACAGGCATCCCCGTGGGCCGCATGGTCCGCGATGAAGTGCAGTCGGTCCTACGGCTCGCCCAGACGCTGGAGCGCCGCGTGATCGGACAGCGCCACGGGCTCGAAGCCATCGCACGACGGATCCAGACCGCGCGCGCGCGCCTGGACAACCCGGGCAAGCCCATCGGTGTCTTCCTGCTCGCAGGCCCCTCGGGCGTCGGCAAGACGGAAACCGCCCTTTCGCTGGCCGAGGCGCTGTACGGCGGCGAACAAAACCTCATCACCATCAACATGAGCGAATTCCAGGAGGCCCACACGGTCTCCACCCTCAAGGGCGCGCCCCCCGGGTACGTCGGCTACGGGGAAGGCGGCGTGCTCACCGAGGCCGTGCGGCGCAGGCCGTACAGCGTGGTCCTTCTGGACGAAATCGAAAAGGCGCATTCCGATGTCCACGAAATGTTCTTCCAGGTGTTTGACAAAGGCTGGATGGAAGACGGTGAAGGCCGGTACATCGACTTCAAGAACACGGTGATCATTCTCACCTCCAACGTGGGCTCCGAGCTGATTGCGGGCATGTGCAATGACCCTGATCTCATCCCTTCGCCCGAGGCGCTGGCCAAGGCCGTGCGGGAACCCTTGCTCGGCAAGTTCCCCGCCGCCCTGCTGGGCCGGCTCACCGTGGTGCCCTACTACCCGATATCGGATCAGATGCTGGAGCAGATCGTGCGCCTGCAGATGGCGCGCATCCAGAAACGGATCGAAACCAACCACGGCGCGCAGTTCACCTTCGACGACAGCGCCGTGACGCTGATCCGCGAGCGTTGCAGCGAAGTGGAGTCCGGTGCCCGGATGATCGACGGCATCCTCACCCAGAACCTGCTGCCCCGCATGGCGATGGAATTCCTGCAGGCCGCTGTGGACTCCAAGTCCATCGGGAAGGTCGAGGTGAGTGCGGTGGACAACGACTTCTCGATCCGCTACCTGTGATGCCCCCTGGCGCCATGCCCTGCTCGCCGTGTCCGCCCTGTCCCACATGCCTTGTGACCATCGCCATGACCACGACCACCTTCCGCCGCTTCCCGCACCTTCTGCTGCGCTCTCGCGGCCCCGCCTTGGCGGCGTCTGCGGCAACCCCAGGGCATGTTCAGCGCCTGGGGCCGCCGCGCGCGAAGGCGTCAATGCTTCAGCGGGCCAGGGCCCGGGCGCACGCGCTGGCTCCGGCGGTGATGGCGGCAATTGCGGCCGCGCTGGTGGCTGCCACTTCGTCGGCGGGAGCGCAGGGCTTTTCGTTGGGCGACATCGGCCGGGCGGCGGATGCGGTGAGCCGGGGCGAAGCCGCGCTCTCCACGGGCCAGCAGGTGCTCTCCACGGGTCGCCAGGCCGTCGATACCGGCCGCCAGATGTGGAACAACCGGGGCTATGCGCCCACGCAGCCGCCCACGGGGCCGGCCATGATGGCGCGCGACGAAGGCGGCCCGACCCGGCTGATCGCGGTGCTGGAGCGCAGTGCGGCAGACGCGCTGACGGCCAGCAATACGCTGGTGGGGCTGCTGGACCAGGGAGCCTACTTCGTGCAGCGCCAGCCCGCCCACACCACACCGCCGCAAGACCAGCTTCTGGCCAGCCCGCGCGCCGACAGTTCTGCCGTGTCGCTGGACCTGCCGCACACGCCCCCCGGCACCCTGTTCGATCTGAGCACGGGGCGCACCCGCTCGGCGGGCGCGGGAGTGAAAATCTTTGCGCTGTCCGTGCACTCCAACCTGCCCCGCCGCCCGGGGCGGCGCGCGCTGGACGCCATCGAGCAGCACGCCATGCTGGCCTCCAGCTCGGTCCAGCTCGAATGGCCGCTGCAGGCCGACCTGACGCTGGAGCCTGTGGGCGGCAAGCTCTTGGTCTGGGCCAGCGAGGCGGGCGTGGCCTTTCCCTCGGGGTTCGGCGCCGATGGCCGGCTGTTCACCTCCGACGACCCCATGGTCCGGCTGCCCCGTGGCTACACCGTGGTCACGCTCGACAGCCGGGGCTTCAGCTTTGACCGCAGCCGAGAGGCGGCACTGCCGCAGCACAGCGTGCAGTCCACCTCCGACATCGACCTGGCCCGGCTGGCACCGGCGGACGCATTCAAGGCCCTGACCAGCCTCATGCAGGAGCGCTACCCCTTCCGCAACGCCCCAGCCACCGACTGGAACAAGCTGCATGCGGACTGGGCAGACCGCATTCGACAGGCGAGCGACCAGCGGGACCGCAGGGCCCTGGGCCAGGCCTACGCAGCGCTGGCGGCGCAACTGCAGGACGGCCTGTTCCGCGCCGAACTGCGCGCAGGTGGCGCGCAGGCAGGCCACTGGCAGGGCATGGACGTAGGCCTGTCGGATCAGTGGTCCGCGCGCGGAAACGTACCCCTGCCCATGCCCGGTGTCTGGTGGCTCGCGGACGGGCGCGCGCTGGTGGGCAGCGTCACGCCCGGCTCGCCCGCGGCGCTGGCCGGCCTGCGCCCCGGGGCCGAGATCCTGGAAGTGAACGGCGAGAGCGTCTCGCGCTACGTAGGCCGAACGGCGCGCCTCTCTGGCCGCCCCAGCGAAGCCGGCCGCAGGCATGAGGCCCTACGGATGATGGTGCATGAGCCGGATGCGATGACGCTCAAGGTGCGCCAGGACGGCAAGGACATGGCGCTGGACCTGCGCCAGCGCATGGCCGAGACCGCGCAGCCTCTGGCGCGCCCCCCCAACAGCGAGTCTCTGTCCGCCTTCCAGTTGCGCAGCCACAGGGGCCGGCAGTATGGCTACATCGCCTTCAACTCCTTCGCAGACGGTGGCGGCAATCTGGAGATGTGGGACCGGAGCCTGGCAGCCGCCAACCAGTCGCGCCTGCGCGGGCTGATCCTGGACCTGCGGGGCAACAACCACGGCGCATACCAGCTGGTTCCGCATTTCGCGGCGTCCTTCTTCTCGTACGACCGGCCGCTGCGCCTGCAGGCCTACGCCCAGCGCCAGGTGGACGCAACCGCCAAGGTCTGGCGCACCCGGGGCAGCCTGGGCCTGCCGCCCCAGCTTCCCCTGTACGCGCAGGGCAGCAGCCACTACAGCGCGCCGCTGGTGCTGCTGACGGGGCCGGAATGCACGGGCCCGTGCGAAGTGTTCTCGGCATGGCTGCAAAAGGCCGGCCGCGCCCATGTGGTGGCCACCGACCCCACCCCCGGCATGGTGGGCCTGACCACGCGCGTGCTGCTGCCCGGCGAGGTGGTGGTGCACGCCCCCACCGTGGCCGAGACCGGTGCCCAGGGCGAGCACTATGTGCACGGCAAGGGCGTGGAGCCGGACCTGCGCGTGCCTGTGGACGCCGGCTTCGTGCAGCGCATCATGGGCGGAGGCGACCCCGTGCTGGATGCCGCCGTGCAGTGGCTCGACGGCCGGAGCTGAGCGCGCAAGACCCATGCCCAGCGCACGCTGCCCGCGCCCGGCGGACTGCGCCTGGTCCCTGAACCCGAGAATTCGGCGGTGCGCCGGGTGAAAATAGCGCCATGCCCCTCATCCCCGACTTCATCGCCCCCACCCGCCACACCGACCCGGCTGACGCACTGGCCCAGGTGCAGCGCATCTACCAGCAGCAGATCGGCCACCTGCGCGACGCCATGCACCGCTTTGTGGCGGGCGAGACGCCCGAGTCGGCGGTTCGCGCCTTCTACCCGTTTGTCCGGGTGCACACCACCACCGTCGCGCGCGCAGACACCAAGCTCGCCTATGGGTTTGTGGAAGGGCCCGGCCGGTATGAAACCACGCTCACGCGGCCCGACCTGTTCGCCAACTACTACGCCGAGCAGTTTCGCCTGCTGCGCGCCAGCCACGGCGTGGAGCTGGAGGTGGGCACCAGCGCCCACCCCATCCCCATCCACTTCTCGTTCGCCGAGCACGACCACATCGAAGGCACGCTCACCCCCGAGCGCCGCATGCTCATGCGCGACGTGTTCGACCTGCCCGACCTCGCGGCCATGGACGACGGCATTGCCAACGGCACCTGGGAGGCGCGCCCCGGCGAAGCGCAGCCGCTGTCGCTGTTCACCGCGCCCCGCGTCGACTACTCGCTGCACCGCCTGCGCCACTACACGGGCACGGCACCCGAGTGGTTCCAGAACTTCGTGCTGTTCACCAACTACCAGTTCTACATCGACGAATTCGTGCGCCTGGGCCATGCCGAGATGGCCAAGGAAGACAGCGAGTACATCGCATTCATCGAGCCAGGCAACGTGGTGACGCGCCGCGCGGGGCTCGACGCCCAGGCCGGTGACGAACTGGGCGTGGCGCCCCCGCGCCTGCCGCAGATGCCGGCCTACCACCTGGTGCGCAAGGACGCGAGCGGCATCACCATGGTCAACATCGGCGTGGGTCCGTCCAACGCCAAGACGATTACCGACCACATCGCCGTGCTGCGCCCCCACGCCTGGATGATGCTGGGCCACTGCGCCGGCCTGCGCAACAGCCAGCAGCTGGGCGACTACGTGCTGGCCCACGCCTATGTGCGCGAAGACCACGTGCTCGACGAGGAGCTGCCCCTGTGGGTGCCCATCCCCGCGCTGGCCGAGATCCAGCTGGCACTGCAGCAGGCCGTGGCCGACGTGACGCAGGTGCCCGAGGCGGACCTCAAGCGCTTCATGCGCACCGGCACCGTGGCCAGCACCGACAACCGCAACTGGGAGCTGCTGCCCGACAACCTGCCCCAGCGCCGCTTCAGCCAGAGCCGCGCCGTCGCGCTGGACATGGAAAGCGCCACCATTGCCGCCAACGGCTTTCGCTTTCGCGTGCCCTACGGCACCCTGCTGTGCGTGAGCGACAAGCCGCTGCACGGCGAGATCAAGCTGCCCGGCATGGCCAACCATTTCTACCGCGAGCGCGTGGACCAGCATCTGCGCATCGGCATGCGGGCCATTGAAATCCTGCGCACGGGCGGCATCCACCGCCTGCACAGCCGCAAGCTGCGCAGCTTTGCGGAAGTGGCCTTCCAATAGCCCGCACTGCCACGGCAACCCATTTGATGCCCGAACTGCACGTCGCCACCATCCTGATCCTGTCCTCATTGAACCTGGTGGCGGTGTCGCTCGCTCTGCCATTGGTCATGGGGCGCAATGCCAGCCGCGCCGCCCGCTTTGCGCAGGGCAGCCTGATCACCCAGGCGATCGGCTGGGCGGCCATCGTCGCTTCCGGCGCGTTTGTCGGACACTGGCTGGACCGCGCGTTGTCCACGCTGTGCCTGGTCATGGCCTCGCTGTCGTCCTACCTGCTGTTCCGCGCGCTGCGCCAGTGGCTGGGGCCGCGCCCCTGGCACCGCACGCTGATCGTGCTGGGGGCGCTGATGCCGCTGGGGTACGCCTGGGGGTTCGACCATTACAGCTTTCGCGTCGGCTGGGCCAATTTCCTGCTCGCCGCGATGCTGGTGACGGTGGGGCGCGCGGCGCTGCAGCCGGTGCAGGACGCCAAGCGCGGCTGGCGCTGGCTGCTGGCGGGCACGCAGTTCGTGGTCGCGGGCTTCACCGTGGGGCGCGGCGTGCTGGGCGCATTCTTCCCGGCGCTGTATCCGGAATTCGAAGCGCCCCACCCGATCAACGTCGGCGCCCAGGTGGCGGCCAACACCGCGCTGGTGCTGACCACCGTGGCGGTGCTGGTCGCCTGGCGCGACGAGGCCGAGGCGCAGTTGCGGCTGCATGCGCATACCGACGGCCTGACCGGCCTGCACAACCGCCGCAGCTTCGAAGCGCAGGCCACGCTGCTGCTGGCCCACGCCAGCCGGCACGACCTGCCCGTGACCGTGATGATGCTGGACCTGGACCACTTCAAGCAGGTCAACGACACCCATGGCCATGAGGCCGGCGACCGCGCGCTGCAGCTGTTTGCCCGCCTGCTGAGCGAAACCAGCCGCACCGGCGACGTGGTCGCCCGGATGGGCGGGGAGGAATTTGCCGCGGTGCTCGTGCACAACCGGCCCACGGCCTGCCGGGCCTTCGACCGGCGGCTGCGCGCTGCCCTCGCCCAGGCCGCACCGGCCGAGCTGGGGTTTGCGCTGGATTTCAGTGCCGGCGCCGTGCTGCGGACCGCACCACCCCACTCGGGCGCCGCGGCGGATGGCGACAACCTGGCCACGCTGATGGCGCAGGCCGACGCTGCGCTGTACCGGGCCAAGCGCACCGGCCGCGGGCGGCTGGTGATCGACGCCGATCCCGGCGAAGCCATGCATTTGCTACATAATGCATAGCTATCAAGCCAATACAGGCAAGCGCGGACGCCCGATTTTTCTTCGAATTTCAACCTCCCGCGAGGTGGGGTGCCCGGCGCCCGCCTCCCTCCGAGCGCCATGAACCCATTGTTTGAAGTCCGGCACCTGAGCAAACGCTACGGCGACACGGCGGTGGTGGACGACGTGTCGTTCGCGATTGCGCCCGGCGAATGCCTGGGCGTGATCGGCCCGAACGGCGCCGGCAAGACCACCACCATCCGCATGTGCCTGGGGCAGACCGCACCCGATGCCGGCGAGGTGCGCTTTTGCGCTGCGCCCGACACCGAGCCGCTGCTGATGCCGCGCGACGCGCTGGCCATCAAGGCGCAGCTGGGCGTGGTGACCCAGTTCGACACGCTGGACCCGGACTTCACCTGCGCCGAGAACCTGCATGTCTTCGGCCGCTACTTTGGACTCCACGGCGCAGTGATGGACGAGCGCGTGCCCCAGCTGCTGGAATTTGCGGCGCTCACGCACAAGGCGAACGCCCGGCCCGGCGAACTGTCGGGCGGCATGAAGCGCCGCCTTTCGCTGGCGCGGGCGCTGGTCAACAACCCCCGCCTGCTGCTGCTGGACGAGCCCACCACCGGCCTGGACCCGCAGGCCCGCCACCTGATGTGGGAGCGCCTGCAGCTGCTGCTGCAGCAGGGCAAGTCGATCCTGCTGACCACGCATTTCATGGACGAAGCCGAGCGCCTGTGTTCGCGCCTGCTGGTGCTGGACCACGGCCGCAAGATCGCCGAAGGCCGCCCTCGCGCACTGATTGCGCAGCACCTGGAGCCCGACGTGGTGGAGGTGTTCGGAGTGGGCGCCGTGGCGCTGTCGGAGGATGCGGCCCTGCGCCTGCTGGCCGCGCGGGTGGAGATCAGCGGCGAGACCGTGTTCTTCTACACCCACAACGCGCAGCCGCTGCTGCAGGCGCTGGGGCAGCACGCGCACCTGCGCACCTTGCACCGGCCGGCCAACCTGGAAGATCTTTTCCTGAAGCTCACGGGCCGGCAGATTCGGGAAGATGGCTGAGGCTCGCCGGGCACAGCGCGCACCGCACAGCCATGCGCGCAAAGACTACAAAATTGATAGCTGCAAGCCCTTATCCAGTAAGCGCTTAAGGCATTTTTCCATCATATTTTCAGGGCATCACGCGGCGCGCGGCCTGACCTTGCCGGCCGCGAGCTTGGCGCGGGTCCGCGCCGCGTCCACATCGGCCGCACGCGCCAGCGCCACGCCCATGCGGCGCTTGGCAAAGCTCTCGGGCTTGCCGAACAGCCGCAGATCGGTATCGGGCACGCGCAGCGCCTCTTCCACCCCGTCGAACACGATGCCCGCTGCCTCCACGCCACCATAGATGACAGCGCTGGCGCCGGGGTTGCGCAGGCGGGTGTCCACAGGCAGGCCCAGGATGGCGCGGGCGTGCAGCTCGAATTCGCTCTGGTGCTGGGTGCACAGCGTAACCAGCCCGGTGTCGTGCGGGCGGGGGCTGACCTCGCTGAACCACACGTTCTCGCCCTTCACAAACAGCTCCACACCAAACAGGCCCAGCCCGGAGGGCTTTCCGTCCAGGCCCTGGCCCAGGTTATCGGTCACGGCCTTGGCGATCTGGCGCGACTTTTCAAGCGCCGCCGGGTGCATGGGGTGGGGCTGCCAGCTCTCCACATAGTCGCCACTCACCTGCACATGGCCGATGGGGTCGCAGAAGTGGGTCTCGATCTGCCCGCTCTCGCCCACGGCACGCACGGTGAGCTGGGTGATCTCGTAGTCGAAGTCGATGAAGCCCTCGACGATCACGCGGCCGTGGCTCACCCGGCCGCCGGCCATCGCGTAGTCCCAGGCCTTCTTCACGTCGCCCGGGCCGTCGATCTTGCTCTGGCCCTTGCCGGAGCTGCTCATCACCGGCTTGACGATGCAGGGGTAGCCAATGCCGCAGCCGCCGGGCCCGCCGTCTTGCGGCCCGTCGATGGCGGCCTGCAGCTCTTCGAGCGAGTTGCAGAACTTGTAGGGGCTGGTGGGCAGGCCCAGCGTCTCGGCCGCCAGCACGCGGATGCCTTCGCGGTCCATCGTCAGGCGCGCGGCGCGGGCCGTGGGAATCACGCGCACGGTGCCGGCGGCCTCCAGCTCTTCGAGCATGGGCGTGGCAATGGCCTCGATCTCGGGCACCACGAGGTGGGGGCGCTCGGCCTCGATCAGGGTTTTGAGCTGGGCCGGGTCGCTCATGGCGATGGTGCGCGCGTGGTGCGCCACCTGCTGGCCCGGCGCGTTCTCATAGCGGTCCACGGCGATGGTCTCCACCCCCAGGCGCTGCAGCGCGATCAGCACCTCCTTGCCCAGCTCGCCCGATCCCAGCAGCATGACTTTGGTGGCGTGGGCAGACAGAGGTGTTCCGAGGGTGGTCATGGCAGGGGGGCTTTCCGTAGAAAAAACTGAAGGGGGATGCGGGCGACTGTAAGGCAACCCGGCGCCCCCCCCTGCGGCACGGCAACAGGCCTCCCGGGGGCGACGCGCCCCCACGCTCGCTCGCTCGCCGCAACCCTGGCGCACTGCCGGCCCTCAGGTTCCGTGGACTACGATACCGATACGCGCCGGCGCGGCCCGCCGGAACCCCACCGCCCCGCCCTCCCTGGAGCCCCCGTGACGACCTCTGGCGACCCCCACCAAGAGCAGCTCTTGCGTGCTGCCCCACTGCGCCGAACCCACCGCCGCCCAGGCCCTGGCCCTGGCCCTGGCCGACGCGATGGTGGCTGCGCTGAACCGCCCCTTCCCGCTGGCGGCCGGGCAGGCGGACATCGGCACCAGCGTCGGCATCGCCCACTTCCCCGCGCACGGGCAGACGGTGGACGAGCTGATCGCCTTTGCCGACGTGGGCCTGTACGAGGCCAAGCACCGGGGGCGCAACGTGTGGGCGTATTCCCCCAAGGCTGCGCCGCTGCAGACTGGGCCATAGGTGCGTGGGCGGCCGCCAGACCGCGCCGCCCCTCCAAGTCGCAAATATTTTTGGCGCGGAGTGCATCCAAACGGTGCTCTCGTGGGTAGTACCCACAGCAGCGCATTGCGTTGCTGTCCCTTCAACCCATCGAAAAGAGAGAAACGCCATGTCCTTGCACACCCCCGCAACGAACCGTCTGCTCCCCCTGACCGGAGCCGTCGCCACCGCTTTGCTGCTGTCCGCCTGCGGATCGATGATGTCTTCGCCCAAAACCATGTACTCGCAGGACAGCCTGCCCGACAGCATCAAGGTGCCCGCAGGCCACAAGGTGGCCATGGAAACCGTGGGCGTGGGCGAGATCACCTACGAATGCCGTGACAAGGCCAACGCCCCCGGCCAGACCGAGTGGGTGTTTGCAGGCCCCAATGCCGCACTGAACGACCGCAGCGGCAAGCAGGTGGGCAAGTACTACGGCCCGCCCGCCACCTGGGAGTCCATGGACGGCTCCAAGATCACCGGCACGCAGCTGGCCGTGGCGCCTGCGGGCACGGGCAACATCCCCTACCAGCTGGTCAAGGCCAACCCCGCGATGGGCATGGGCGCGATGACCGGCGTGACCTACATCCAACGCGTGGCGCTCAAGGGCGGCGTGGCGCCCATGGCCGCCTGCAGCCCCGCCAACAAGGGCGAGCGCCAGATCGTGAAGTACCAGGCCGACTACATCTTCTGGAAGGCCGCGTAAACCGCAGGCGCACAAGCCCCTGCCCGGCAGGGGCTGCCGCCGGGCAGGGGCGGGTTTGCAGCTACGATGCGCCCACCCACCAGCCAAGGCCCCGCTGCCTGCCCACCGTGCCCCACACCCCTGGCGATTTTGACTACGAAGCCGCGCTGGCCGCCTGCGCCGCAGGCGACCCGCAGGCCATGCAGCGGCTTTATGAGCACGAGGGTGGGCGCCTGCTGGGCGTGGCGCTGCGCATCGTGCGCCAACGCGCGCTGGCCGAGGACATCGTGCACGACGCCTGCGTGAACATCTGGACGCGGGCCGCCAGCTTCGACGCCAGCCGGGGCAGCGCGCGCGGCTGGATCTACAGCGTGGTGCGCAACCTGGCCCTGAACGCGGTGCGCGACGCGGGCCGCCACACCGATGTGGACGAAACCACCACCCAAGCCCTGGAGGCCGACATGGCAGTGCAGGCCCACCACGAGGTCGAGGAACGCTTCGCGCTGAATGCGAGCCTGGGCCGCCTGCAGCATTGCCTGGAAGGCCTCGACCCGGCGCGCCGCAGCTGTGTGCTGCATGCCTATGTGGACGGCTGCTCGCACGGAGAGATCGCCCAGCGGCTGGGCGCGCCGCTGGGCACGGTGAAGGCGTGGATCCGGCGCAGCCTGGCATCGCTGCGGGAGTGCATGGCATGACGACCGGCGCACACAACAGCAACCCGCCAGCGCCCGCATCGGACGATCTGCACATCCTCGCCGGCGAGTATGTGCTGGGCACCCTGACCGCCGCGCAACGCGAGGCGGTGGACCGCCGCCTGGCCACCGACCCGGCACTGCAACACGCGGTGGCCGAATGGGAGGACCGGCTGCTGCCGCTGACCTTGCTGGCAGAGCCCGTCGCGCCCCCCGCCACCTTGTGGGCGCGCATCGACCAGTCGCTGCAATCTGCCAGCGCGCAGCCGACAACGACATCGGCACCGGCAGCGGCCGCCCCGCCCCCCCGCGTGAGGGCCGGGCGCAAGCCGACCGTGCGCTGGTGGGACCACCTGGGCCTGTGGCGGGCCCTGGCCGGTTCGGGCTTTGCCATGGCCGCCGTCCTTGCGGCGGTGCTCGTCACCCGCACCGCGCCGGTGGCCAGGCCGCCTCAGTTCATGGTGGTGCTGGTCGCCCCGCAGGACAAGGCGCCCGGCTGGGTGGTGCAGGCCAGCTCGCCCCGGCAGATCAGCCTGATCCCGCTGGGCGTGGCCGAGGTGCCCCCGGACAAGGCGCTGGAGTTCTGGACCAAGGCCGATGGCTGGAACGGCCCGGTGTCGCTGGGCCTGGTCCAGCCCGGCCAGCCGCTGCAGATCCCGCTGGACAAGCTGCCGCCGCTGGAGCCCAACCAGCTGTTCGAGCTGACGCTGGAGCCGCCCACGGGCTCGCCCATTGGCAAGCCCACCGGGCCCATCCAGTTCATCGGCCGCGCCGTCAAAGTGCTGTGACCTTCTTGGTTACCCCACTCGGCGCAATGCATAGACCCACGCCGGCATAACGAGCACTGCCTATACCAGCGACCGCCGCGCAAGGGCCGCCCCGCCGCGCTGGCGGTGT